>JBEIQV010000006.1:0-29085 GCA_040376335.1 Verrucomicrobiia bacterium
AGCACGGCGAGACCCGTGAGCACGCGCAGCCCTCGCGTTCCGCGCAGGCCGAGATATCCGTAATAAATACAAACGGCGAGGATGAGGATTTCGAGGGCACCCTTCCAATTGTCGGCGGCAAATTGCTGGAACGTGGCGAGCATCATCCGGCGATGATCGCCTCGGTCATCCGAAGCGCCTCCACGTTGGGTTTCACATCATGCACGCGAAAGACACGCGCCCCGCGCTCGCGGCAGTAGCTCGTGAGCGCGACGGTCGGCCACACACGATCTTCGAGCGCATCGGAGCCGAGCACTTTTCCGATGAAACTTTTGCGCGACACGCCAACGAGCAGCGGCCTTTCGCCGACGCTCAATTCCGGCAGGCGGCGGAGCACCTCGAGGTTGTGGTCCACCGTCTTTCCAAACCCGATGCCGGGATCAAAGATGAGGTTTTGCGCGGGCACGCCGCAACGTAGGCAACGCTCCATCGCGGTGCAAAAGGAATCCTGCACTTCGCGCGTTACATTTTCGTAGCGCGGCGCGGTCTGCATCGTGAGCGGTTCTCCTTTCATGTGCATGATGACCGCGCCAGCCCCGGTCTCTTTGACTGCTAATAACATCGCCTCGTCGCGCAGCCCGCTCACGTCGTTGATTACCGAAGCTCCCGCTGTGCACGCTTCACGGGCGACGTTCGCTTTCATGGTGTCTATCGAGACGACTACGCCGAGCGCCGCGAGTCGCTCAATCACCGGCAACACACGCCGCAACTCCTCGCTTTCCGCCACCGCCTCCGCGCCCGGTCGCGTGCTCTCGCCGCCAACGTCCACGATTTGCGCGCCCTGCGAAAACATCTCCGCGCCGTGCGCGACCGCCGCATCCACATCGAGCCAGCGCCCGCCGTCGCTGAACGAATCGGGCGTCACATTCAGCACGCCCATCACCACGCCGCGCCGCGCGAGGTCGAAAGTTTGTGTGCGTGTCTGCCAGAGCATCCAATCCGTGTGACGCACGGAGCCGCGCCGATGCAAGCGCGACGTGCTGAGGACAGTGTCCTATTTTGAATTTGGAAACCACGAAGCCATGAAGGAAAAATTGTCGCACCTATGGACAGGCCGACTCCGGTTCTTTTCTGGTTTCATGGCTTCCAAATTCGGAAATCACTGTGCTCAGAGGCTGCTAGACCTCGCGCCGGTGTCGTGCTACAGACGCGCCCCATTTTCTAAAAAACCACGATGTCTACATACACAACCTGCACAGTGCCCGACGGCAAAAAAATCACCATCAGCGGAGGGAAACTCAGCGTTCCAAACAACCCGATCATTCCATTCATCCGCGGCGACGGCACCGGGCCGGACATCTGGGCTTCGAGCGTCCGTGTGCTCGATGCGGCGGTAGAAAAAGCCTACGGTGGAGCGAAGAAAATCGCGTGGATGGAAGGCTTCGCCGGTGAGACATCGAAGAACAAATTCGACAATTGGCTGCCCGACGACACGGTCGAAGCCTTCAAGGAATTCTTGGTCGGAATCAAAGGCCCGCTGACCACGCCCGTCGGCGGCGGCATCCGCTCGCTGAACGTCGCGCTGCGCCAGATGCTCGACCTCTACGTGTGCCTTCGCCCCGTGCAATATTTCACCGGCGTTCCATCGCCCGTGAAACGCCCCGAGGCTGTGGACATGGTCATTTTCCGTGAGAACACCGAGGACATTTACGCCGGCATCGAATACGCTGGAGGCACACCCGAAGCGCAGAAAGTGCTCGATTTTATCGCGAAAGAATTTCCGAAGGATTTCAAAAAAATCCGCTTCGGCACGAGCGACGCCGTCGTTGACTACATGAAGCTCGCCGCGCCCGAGCACACGATGGAAAATTACCCGCCCACCGTCGGCATCGGCATCAAGCCCGTGTCGCAAGTCGGCACCATCCGCCTCATCAAAGCGGCCATCCAATACGCCATCGCCGAGAAAAAGAAGAGCGTCACCATCGTGCATAAAGGGAACATCATGAAGTTCACCGAAGGCGCATTCCGTGACTGGGGCTACGCGGCCGCCGAACGCATTTTTGGCGACAAAGTCTATACGTGGATGCAGTGGGAAAAGACCAAGAAGGAAAAAGGCGAAGCCGCCGCGAACGACGAACAAAAAGCCGCGCTCGCATCGGGCCGCGTGCTGATTAAAGACACCATCGCCGACATCACGCTCCAGCAAGTCCTCACGCGCCCGAACGACTTCGACGTCATCGCCACACTCAACCTCAACGGCGATTACCTCTCCGACGCCCTCGCCGCACAAGTCGGCGGCATCGGCATCGCCCCCGGTGGCAACATCAACTACGTCACCGGTCACGCCATTTTCGAAGCCACACACGGCACCGCGCCGAAGTATGCCGACAAAGACCTCGTCAACCCCGGCAGCGTCGTCCTGAGCGGCGAAATGATGTTCCGCTACCTCGGCTGGACCGAAGCCGCCGATTTGATCATCAAAGGCCTCAACGGAGCCATCGGCAGCAAGCGCGTCACCTACGACTTCGCCCGCCAGATGGAAGGCGCCAGCGAAATCAAATGCTCCGAGTTCGGCACTAACATCATCGCGCATATGTAGCGCGGTGATCGGTTGCGCTGAGACTGGGCTGAATAACCCGCCTAGGTGACTTCCATGATCGCGTTGCCGCAATGATTGGTGGAACGTGGGCACGGAAATCCACACACAGCTTTGCGGGCTGCCTCGATCATTTTTGAAATGTCACGCTCGCACTAGAAGTGCGACCTGCCCTTAGCGGGTAGGATTGGCGAGGCGCACGACGCGTCCGCCGTCAGCAAAAGCGTTTTGCTGGAGCATGACTTTTTTGCCTTTGGCATCGGAGTCGCAGACGCCCATTTCGACTTTGCGGCTTCCGCTCTGCGAACTGCAGGCTGAGAAAGCGAGGGTGAGAGCGATAGTGAGGAGTGACAGTGTTTTGTTCATGGTCTGTTTGAGTTGACGGCGCGGAAGTTGGAGGATTTCTCGCCGCGAGGCAAGAAAATCAATGTGACTGCCAAAGTGCGCGTGATTTTTTCCACTCGCCGACCAGCGCACGGAAGGCGGCAGCAGCGGGTGAGGTATCCTCAGCGGACCACACCATCACCAACTCAACCGCTTGCGTGGGTGTGAGCGGGCGGAAGACGAGCGGCCCGCCCTTGCCGAGCGAGGCCACGCTGTCGGGACTGATGCCGATGCCTTCGCCAGCTTCCACGTAGCTGAGCACGGTGTGGATCACGCTCGGGGTCTGCGCGAGTTTCGGCGTAAAATGGGCGCGGCGACACGCCGCGAGGATCGCATCGTGCAAGCCGACGCCTTCGCGCCGGGCGAGAATCACGAGCGGTTCGTCGGCCAGATCGCGCCATGCGACCGTCCGCTTTCGAGCGAGTCGGTGCCCTGCGGGGAACACTCCGAAAAATGGTTCCTTGCGCAAAAGCATCGTCTTCAAACCATGCGCCTGCCGTGCGAGCACCGGTCGCGTGAGTCCGATTGCCAGTCGCCCGCGGGCCACCATCTCCCACACGCGTTCCGGTGTTCTTTCCTCCAAAATGACGGACACACGCGGGTAGCGGCTGCGGAAATCCGCAAGCAGCCGACCGAGGAACGCCTGCGTCGGCGGCCCGATGTAGCCGACGCGCAATTCGCCTTCTTCGCCTGACGCCGTCCGTCGCACACGGCGCACCGCGTCGTCCACTCGCTGGAGAATCAGCCCGATTTCGTGCAGAAAAACCGCACCCGCTTCGTTCAGCGCCACGCCTCTCCTGCTGCGCGTGAGTAACTCCGCCCCCACGCGATGTTCTAGTTCCTTCACTGCGCGACTGAGCGCTGGCTGCGCGACACGCAGACGGCGCGCGGCCTTGGAAAAACTGAGTTCCTCGGCGACGGCCTGAAAATAGCGGAAATGACGAAGTTCCATTGGGTGATAGCGGCTCGGCATACATGCCGATAGCGAGACTCCAATTTCGTTACAAGCCGCATGACGGGAAGATACCCTGCATTCAGAGCGACTTCGCACGTTTTGCACGCAGCTCCAACATGGATAGGTGAGCGTCCGCTCGCCGGAGATCACCAAAGATAGAAGTAGTATTTGAAGCAGCTGACCTCCGAAGTGGCGGTGCCTGCCAAATCAATCGTGAAATATCGCACGCGATCACCCAGCGGCGGAGGCTGGCCGTTCGCGCTCACTTCTACGCGCACGTATTTTGGCCACAGGATGCCGCGTGTCGTGGCCTGTTCGATTTCCACTTTTTGATTGTTTGCGAGCTGCGCTGCGGTTGTCGCGAGCGTGGCTCGATCGTGTCCTGCATTCGACGCCGCTTGTAAAACCGGGCGCGAATAATCCGCCTTCAATCGCAGCAGGATGCTCTCCCGCGCAAGCGGGGGCAATTCATGCACCCGTGTGTAACGCACTACCGCCAGAGCGAGCAGCCCCAGCAAAAACGGCAGGGACTTCCGCCCGATGAGCCTTTGCAGCAGGTTGATTCGCGGGGTGTCCGTCATACCCCGGCTGTTTGCAGAATTTGCGCCAGCCGATGCCTGCGTTTGCAGGGAAAAATTACACCGGCAGCGATGCGGGCATTTTCAAGCCTTGCGGAAGCACCAGGAGCGGTAGGAAAGTTCACCCGTTTCCAGCGCGACATAGACTCGGGAGCCGGGCACTCCTGCAAAATCTCGCCCGAGCGAATGGAGAAAACGCGGAAGACGTTCGTGAATGAGTGCGAGGCTGCGTGCGGCGTTGCAGCCCATGCCGCAAAGAACTTCTGGGCCGATGTTGTGCGTTTGCACGATTTCCAGTGGTGCAGCGGCGATGGCGGACTCCCATGCGGCGATTTCGTCGCGAAACCGGAAGTCAGTGTAGAGAAAATGGCCGCCGGGGCGCAGCACGCGCGCGACTTCGGCGAGGAAACCGGGAAAATCCGGGTAACAGTGCGAGGCCTCGACGTTGATCACCGCATCGAGCGAAGCATCGGGGAACGGGAGCCGCTGCGCATCGCCTTGCACGAATCGAAGTCCGGCTACGCGGTGTCGCTGCTCGCAAAAGCGGATTCCGGTCGGGTTGAGGTCGAGACCGATGTAGCTGGCGGGTTGCATCGTGCGCGTGATCCACGACGCGCCGCCGCCGTGCCCGCAACTCACTTCGAGCACGTTTTTTCCACGCAGATCCACTTGCGAAGCAACGTGGTGGTAAAGCTGGATGCAGGCGCGGTTCGGTTCGTCTTCCGGCGCGAGTGGTAGCGCGACAGGCGGGTTGGTTTCGAAAGCGTAGTTGAGAAAAAGCACCTCCTCACTGCGCAATCGCCGTGTGAGAAAAGGATACCACAGACGCCAGATGGCTTTGCGGATGCAACCGACGGACAAAAGGCGTTCGAGAAGTGACATGAAAAGTTGCGGAACTGAGCTGACTAATCCTCCGCGAGGCCGTGGCAGATATTGAATGGCAACTCACTGCCGCAATAGCAGGGTGTTTCTCGGAGCATCAACCTGCGAGATTCCACGTCACTGCCGTCCCACACCAATCGCGAATCCGGCAGGAAGAGGATCTTTTTCGGGTGGTCCGCCCTTGGCGTTACGTCAATCAAAACACCGTCCGGGCGACGCCACACCGCGCAAAATTCACCCTCGACAAAAGCGGCGGGTTGCTCGCGCATTTTCCAGCCGTGCTGGGCGGAGCCGCCGTGTCGCTTCACCATTTTGGAGACGTTTTTAAAACAACAGTCCGGCAGACAATCATCGCCCAGCTTCGCAATGACGTAGGCGGGCACAGTGGTCGCATCAATTTGCTTCGCGAGTTTTAGAATCCCCTTCGTAATCGGGGTCGCTGTCGGAACTTTTTTCACCGCCGCAGACTCGATGTGCGTGCTGTTTTCATCCTGTTTTTTGGGTCTGGCCATCTTGGTATTTTCCGAACCTTACGCACGATTGTCGGTGTGGTCGCTGGAAAAAAACGAAATCACGACCTAACGCGCTTGCCGTATCGTGGTTTTTCACCCACACAACGCGCTCCTTTTTCAAAATGAACATCCGCTACCTCGCCCCTTTCGCCCTTGTCGCCACCTGTGCTTTTGCGCAGGCGCAGCAGAAACTTGAACTGAAACCCAACGACCACATCGCCATCGTCGGCGGTTCGATTGCGGATCGTATGCAGCACACGGGTTATCTCGAAGCGCTCATTCAGCAGCGTTTCGCGGACAAGGAAATCGTCTTCCGCCATCTCGGCGTCGCGGCGGATGAAGTCGGCACATGGCACCGCTCACAGAATTTCGGTTCTCGCGAAGAGTGGTTCAAGCGGACGGGTGCGACCGTTGTGTTTGCATTCTACGGCTACAATGAGTCGTTCAAGGGCGCGCCCGGTTTGGATGGATTCAAGGGGACGTTGCAGAAATTTGTGAAGGACACGCAGGCGACTGGCGCGCGCGTGGTGCTGTTTTCTCCCATCGCTGCGGAGAAAATGAGCGATCCGAATTTCGCCGACCCGAAGGAGATCAATGAGAACGTGAAGCTCTACGCTGGTGCTGTTGAATCGGTGGCGAAGGAGTCTGGCGCGCAGTTCGTGGATTTGTTTGCACCATCGCAGGCGGCGTATCAGGCAGCGGCGGCAAAAGGGCAGTCGCTCACACTTAATGGCTGGTTTCTCAGCGAAGCGGGCGACAAGGCGCTAGCACCGGCGATGTTCCAAGGTCTCTTCGGCGAGTCGGCTCCGACGCTGAACGAAAAACTCCGCGTGGCGGTGAATCAGAAAAACTGGGAGTTCCACCAGCGCTACCGGACAGTGGACGGCTACAACGTGTATGGCGGTCGC
This sequence comes from Verrucomicrobiia bacterium, assembly GCA_040376335.1. Classification (GTDB taxonomy): domain Bacteria; phylum Verrucomicrobiota; class Verrucomicrobiia; order Chthoniobacterales; family Chthoniobacteraceae; genus SXWH01. Next base: position 6,795 of record JBEIQV010000006.1, read on the forward strand.
TCTTTTGAAAAGTATCAGCCCCGCGTGCGCGACGAGAAGGATCCGTCGAAAATCATCAACAAACCGGGCACTGGCCCCATTTTGAACAACACAGTCATGCAGCGCGAAATGCAGATTCGCGACGTGATGACGGCGAACCGCGAGCAACGCGTGTGGGCCATCGCCAAGGGCGGCGACCTCGTGGTGAAGGATGATAATTTGCCGGAGCCAATTTCCGCTTTCACCAACAAGCCCGGCGACAAGCCCGACCTCTCGCACACCTACCCGAGCGGCGAAGAAGTGATGGCCAAACTCAAGCTCGCGCCCAATTGCAAAATCAATTTGTTTGCCGACGAGAAGCAGTTCCCCGAGCTGGCGAATCCCTTGCAAATGGCGTGGGACACAAAGGGCCGCCTATGGGTCGCGGTGTGGAAAAATTACCCCGGTCGTGAGCCCACCAGCAAAGACGGCGACAAGCTTTTGATCTTTGAAGATACGAACAACGACGGAAAGGCGGACAAATGCACGACGTTCATGGACAACCTGAATGCGCCGACCGGCTTCACTTTCTACAAAGACGGCGTTGCGGTGATGCAGGCACCGGACTTGTGGTATGCACGCGATACGAATGGCGACAGCAAGGCCGACACGTTTGAGCGGATTGCGATGGGCGTTGATTCGGCGGACTCGCACCACTCGACCAATGCGATGGTGCGCGAGCCCGGCGGCGCGACGTTCTTCAGCGACGGCGTGTTTCACCGCACGCAGATCGAGACGACCAAGGGGCCCATCCGTCACTCGGACGGCTGCCTCTGGCGCTACGACTTCAACACGGGCGACACGGAACTTTACGCCGCCTACGAACTCGTGAATCCGCACGGCAAGGTGATAGATCGCTGGGGCAACGACCTCGTGACGAATGCGACGGGCAATCACACCTATTTTGCGCCTGCGATCAGCGGGCGCCTCGATTCGGGCAAGCACCCCGGCTTGAATCAATTCTGGAACCGCCCGTCGCGCCCGTGCCCCGGCACCGGCATGGTGAGCAGCGCACATTTCCCGGAGGACTGGCAGGGGGATTTCCTGAATCTCAACGTCATCGGCCTACAGGCGATCACCCGCGTGCGTGTCACGCAGGACGGCTCGGGTTTGAAAGGGATGACCATCCCGGAAAATCTCGTCTCCGGCGACCCCGGCGTGGTGCCTACATTCCGCCCGATCTGCGTGAGCAACGGCCCCGATGGCGCTATCTATTTCTGCGACTGGTCGCAGACGATCATCGGCCATCTCCAGCATCATCTCCGCGATACGAACCGCGACCACGAACATGGCCGTATCTACCGCATCACCTACGAAGGACGCCCGCTCGCCAAGGCACCAAAAATTGACGGCCAGCCCATCCCTGCGCTGCTCGATCTGCTCAAGTCGCCGATTGATGACACGCGGATGCTCGCAAAGGTCGAACTCGAAAAACATCCGGCGAAGAATGTCATCGCTGCCGCAAAAACGTGGATCGCCGGGCTCGACAAGACCGACAAGGAATTTGAACACCACCTCACCGAGGCACTGTGGCTTCACCAATGGCAGAACATCGTGGACGTGGACTTGCTCAAGCGCGTCCTCAAATCCCCGAACGGACAAGCCCGCGCCGCCGCCACCCGCGTCCTCTGCTACTGGCGCAACCGCGTGCCGGATGCCATCGCACTGTTGAAAGTCGCCGCTGGTGATGAAGACCCGCGCGTGCGCCTCCATGCCGTGCGCGCTGCGAGTTTCTTCGACGGCAAAGATGTGCCCGAGGCCTTTCAGATCGCCTACGCATCGCTCGCAAAACCGAACGACTACTATCTCAACTACGTCTATGGCGAAACCATGCGCCAGCTCCGCACGCAAACGAAGGAAGTCATTCTACCCAGCGACCCGAAAATTCTGGAGGTGTATGTCTCGAAACTCTCGGACAAAGACCTGAACAGCGCCCCCGATTCCGAGCCAGTCTTCCGTGCCCGCATCGAGCGCAAAGGCACCGATCTCGGACGCCGCACCGACGCGCTCACCAAGCTCGCAGCACTCCACAAAACCGACAAAGTCACCGAACTCGTCGCCGCACTACAGCGCCTCGAAGCAAATGACGGTGGAGGCGGAGCTGCAGACGAACTCGCAAAAATCCTCACCACCAGCACGGCTGATGAAATCGGCAAGGCCCGCGCCACATTGAGCACGCTCGCCAGCAGCGCCCTCCAGCAGGCTGTCCGTCGCGCAGCAGTCGGCGCACTCATCGTCGCCGACGGTCAGCCCGGAAAAGTCTGGAGCATCGCAAAAGACGACGCCAGCCGCGCCATCGTCCTCGATTCCATTTCCGGAGTCGCTGACCCAGCCTTGCGCGCCAAATTCCAGCCCACTCTCATCGAAGCCGCAAAGATCCCCGCCCTGCGCGCCGCCGCCCTGCGCGCGCTCCCGCTGACCGGTGCGGATTTCGCAAAACAAAACTTCGCCCTTCTTGCCGCATCAGTCCGCGAAGGAAATGAACGCACCGTCGCCGTCCGCGCCATCATGCAACTCCCGCGCGAAGCGTGGGACAAAGCCGTCGCCGGTCCCGTCGCAGAGAGCATCCTCACATGGGCAAAGACCGTCCCCGCCGGTGATCGCACCAAGCAGGACTACATCGAAACCGCCCAGCTCGGAGGCGAATTCGCCGCGCTCATGGCTCCCGCCGACGCCGCGCGCATTCGCAAGGAGCTCCGCGCCCTCAGCGTCAGCGTCTACGTCCTCCACACCGTCCACGAAAAGATGAGCTACGATAAAAAAACGCTCGTCGTCGAAGCCGGAAAGCCCTTCGAGATCGTTTTGGAAAATGCAGACACCCAGCCGCACAACCTCGCCGTCGTAAAACCCGGCACCCACGAAAAAGTCGGCACCGCAGCCTCTACGATGACGCCCGACAAGCTCGATAAAGCAGGTCGTGCATTCATCCCACAAAGCGACGACATTCTCGCTGCGACGAAGCTCATCGAACCCGGACAGAAACAGACGCTCAAAGTCGCCGCCATCTACGACGAAGGCGAATTTGAATACGTCTGCACCGTCCCCGGCCACTACATCATCATGTGGGGCAAACTCATCGTCACCAAAGACGTTGACGCCTATCTGGCAGCACCGCATCCGGCCAAATAAGGCGAGATACATTCAGGGTTTTGCCGTCTGGCTTGCTGTAGCTTGAGAGCTTTGGCAGGTTATGCGAGTTCATGCTCCTTTTCCTTCCATCGTCTGGATGTCTTAATGCATCGCGATGCTTTCGATGGCTGGGTTTTTTCGTCGCGCTGTGGACGCTGGCGGGAGCGGTTTTCGCGGAGAGGCTGCCTGAGCCGTTTGCGGGGGAGCCGTCATTTTATGTCCGGCCCTGGGCGGTGGATGATGGGACGACGGCTAATAGTGTGATGAGTGTCGTGCGACGGGCGGATGGCTATTTGTGGGTGGTCACGCGCACGGGGGTGTTTCGTTTTGACGGAGTGAAGTTTCAGCCCCTTCCGAAGATTGTTTCGGATATTACACCGGATGTGTTTACGCCCACTACGCTCATGGATCGGCGAAAGCGGTTATGGCTGTGCAAGACGGGCGGCACGGTGGCGTGTGTGGATGAAGCAGGTATTCGAGTTTACACCCCGAAGGACGGGCTGGGAGGGGGGAGTTTCCGTTCCATCGTTGAAGACAAGGATGGGGCGATTTGGGTTTCCTATACCGGGTTTAACAATCCTTGCCGGATTCAAGATGGGCGCGTGCATACGATTGAGACGCATCCAAGTCCCATGTATGCGACCGCTCTGGCGAGTGATTCCAAGGGGCAGATTTGGTTTGCCAAGGCGCTTGAGGTTGGTTTTTTGCGCGATGGGGGAATGCTTCCGTTGCACAAGTTTAAACAGGAGGTCATCCGCATTGAAACGGCACGCAAAGGAGGAGTCTGGTGTAGCGATGGGGCGGATGTGTGGCGATGTGAGGAAAGCGGGGTGGTGGAGAAACTGGGACGGATTCCGGCTGGAAAGTTGAAGGTGCTCTTTGAGGATCGGCGCGGGAGACTGTGGGTGGCTGCCTCGAAGGAAGCGCCGGCGAGCGAGGACAAACCGGAGGCGGTGCTGTTTTACTACGATGGGCGGAATTTCAAACAGGTGCCGGTTTCATGCCCGGGAATTACGAGCATGTCCGACGATGACCGGGGAAATCTCTGGCTCAGCACGCGTCGCGCGGGGCTGATTCAGGTGCGCGAGCAATTGACGAAGATTGTGCAACCCATCGTTGATGCGTCGCCGGGCGTGCAGTCGTTCTGCGAGACGGGTGAGGGCACATTCTTCGCGACCGGGAATTTCGGAATGCTGACGCGCTGGCGCGGTGCGGCTTGGGAACGGATGACGCCACAGCACGGATGGCCCGGCGGTGTGTGGTGCACAAGCTTGGTGGCTGACTCGCAAGGGGGCGCGTGGCTGGGAACACGTCAAAACGGGATATTCCGGTGGCGCGATGGGAAATTCTCCCGCATTTCTGCATTTGATAAAATGCCCCCGCTAGTCGTTCAGGCGCTTCTTGCTGCTGCCAATGGCGATTTGTGGGTTGGCATGGACTCCGCAGAAACGCTGTTCCGTTTGCGCGATGGAAAAGTGCAAACGCTCCCGCTGCCGCCCGAGCATGGAAACGTCTGCGCCATGGCGGAGGATGCCAGCGGCACGATCTGGGTGGCAACCGATACAGGGCTGCTGTTGCGCTCCAATGGGGACGCGCTGCTGAATTTTACTTCCCGAATTTCATCTTCGAATGAAGCGATATGCAGTCTGCATTGCTCGCCGGATGGCAGCTTGTGGATCGGCTTTGCTACGCGCGGGCTGGGGCGGCTCAAGCAGGGCAGGTTCACTCTTTTTGGGAAGGAGCAAAGAATCGAGGAGCAGTCCATTTCGCAAATCCAGTCGGATGACAGTGGCTGGCTGTGGTGTGGCGGTAATACCAATATTTTCCGTCTGAAATTGGAGGATTTGGAAGCGGCTGCTGAAGGTCGGCTGGAGAAACTTCAGCCCGTGTTTTCTGGCAGGGGCGAGGGCTGGCCGAGGGTGGCTGCGAGCGTGGAATGCTGGCCGCGTGTGCTACGAAACCGGGCCGGGGAGATTTGTATGGCAACATCTGCGGGGCTGATGGTGATTCGGCCTGAAAGCAAACTGGAAAATCCAATGCGTCCAACGGTTATGATCGAGCGCGTCAGTCTCAATGGACAGCCATTCGCCTCCTACGAGAGTCACCTCATTTCTGAACCCCAAAAAGCGGCCCCGCTGCTGGATTTAAAGGGCCTTCATCAGCCAGTTTCGCTGGGCAGGGGCGTGCGTCAGTTGGGAGTGGAGTTTGGCCTCGTCAGCATGATAGGGCAGGCCAACGTGCGCTACCTTTACCGTCTGGAAGGGCTGGATGATAATTGGGTGGATGCGAGGGACCAGCACGTGGCGTATTTCAGCCAGTTGCCGCCGGGCAAATATCGCTTCCAAGTGAGCGCGTGTAGCAACGAAGGGATTTGGAACGAGGCCGGCGTGGCCTTCGCCTTTAAAGTGGAGCCGTATTACTGGCAGACGATCTGGTTTCGCATCGGGGCGATGCTCGCTGCTTTGCTCCTGACAGTCGGTGTGATCATGTATTTTGCACGCCGCAGGTTGCGCATACAGGCGGAGCGGCTCAGGCAGCAGCAAGCACTGGTGCGCGAAAGGGCGCGCATCGCCGAGGATCTCCACGACGACCTTGGCGCGCGGCTCACCGAGGTCAGTTTGATTGGTTCACTCGGTGTCCGTCCGGCGACTTCGCTGGAAAAAGCGCAGGGTTATTTGAAAGAGGTCGCCGGTAAATCGCGCGAGATGGTAGAGGCGCTCGACGAAATCGTCTGGGCGGTGAATCCCAAGCGGGACGACATCCCCTCGGTCACGAGCTATCTCATCCACTACGCAGAGCGTTTTTTTGAACCAACGACGATTCACTGCCGTCTCGATGTGGCGGCGGATATTCCATCCGCGCACATGAGTTCCGAGCAGCGGCACGAGCTTTTCCTCGCGTTCAAAGAAGCGCTCAGCAACGTGGCGCGACATTCTTCCGCGACTGAGGTTCGGCTGCGGGTATTCGTGCACGATGGAATTTTTCGCGTTCAGATCGAGGACAACGGATGCGGTCTCCCCGACAAGCCGGATGCAAAGAGCGGCGACGGAATGTCCAACATGCGGATGCGCCTGATCCGCATGGGCGGCTGTTGCGACGTGGAGAGCGCTGACGGAAAAGGGACGAAAGTCGAATTCGCCGTGCCTCTCTCGGATGCAGGCCAAAACGGAAAGGAGACAGCGGCTCATTTAAGTGGTAACAATGGCGATGAAGTCCGTTAGTAGTTAACCATGCCTTCCGCCGCACCAACTTCTGTGATTTCCGTGGCCCTCGTCGAGGACAACGCCGGCATCCGCCGCGCCTTCCAGCGTCTCATCAACGAAACGCCCGGGTTTTCCTGCATCTGCGTGTGTGATTGCGGCGAGGACGCCATTCGCGAAATCCCGGGAAATCCGCCCGACGTGGTGCTCATGGACCTCCATCTGCCGAATATGTCCGGCGTCGAATGCACGGCGCGACTGAAGGAACTTCTCCCGTCGCTCCATGTCATCATCGTCACCGTGTATGATGACACCGAAACCGTATTCAAAGCCCTCCGCGCAGGAGCCAGCGGCTATCTTCTGAAACGCGCCGACCCGGAAAAAATCCTCGAAGCCATCACCGACGTCAGCAAAGGCGGCGCACCCATGACGAGCGAGATCGCCCGTAAGGTAATCGAGACCTTTCAGGTCCCCGCGCCGCCGACCACCGACGATTTGAACCTGACGCGGCGGGAGCAGGAAATCCTGGAGCAGCTCACACAAGGTTTCTCGAACAAAGAGATTGGCGACCGGCTGAACGTGAGTTTCGACACCGTGCGCTGGCACCTGAAGCAAATCTACGGAAAGCTCCATGTCCGCTCCCGCACCGAGGCAGCGAACAAATTTCTCCGTATCCGTGGTCCGTCCACTCCACGAACAAAAAAAGGCTGACGGCCCTCATCCCACCCGTTTCAGGCCCCGTTAAAAAACCACTCATTTGAGTGGGGGACAGATTTTTATAAACAGGATACAAACCACTCGCGTAAGACCAAGGCGGAGCAATTCGCCGAGGAAAAACACAAAATTTTCGCCGTATCTATTGAAGGTGGGTGCGGCGGGAGCGCGAGTTCAGGTTTCTTGAAGGTGACCTGGATTCCAATAACGAAAGCCGTGTGGTCGTGGGGACCGCGCGGCTTTCCGTTTTTCGGGGGAATGATTGCGCCAGCCAGAAGGCCCTATTCGGCTGCACGCAGGATGGCTACTTCGGTGGCACCGTAGCGTTTTTGGCGGAGGCACTGCCATGTTTTGCCGAGCGCGAGTTTCGCGCCGGGCAGGTGTTCAAGAATGAAAAGTCCGCCGGGCATGAGCGCATGACGCAGGCTTTCGCTGTTGAGCAGTTCGGGAGTGAAGTCGCGTTCACCGGGCTTTTTTGCGTAGGGAGGGTCGGCGAAAATGAGCGCGAATTCGCCGGGGCGCGATATGCGATCCAGCCAACTAAACACATCTACGGAGGCGATCTCGCCGCCAGCGAGCCGTGTTTTGTCGAGGTTTTTGCGGATGCTTTCGCAGGCGCGTCGGTCGCTTTCGACGAACACACATGAGGCTGCACCGCGGCTGAGTGCTTCGATGCCGAGACCGCCTGTGCCAGCGAAAAGATCGAGCACGCGTGCGCCGGGGATGGATTCGAGCAGCACATTGAAGATTGCGTTTTTTACCATGTCCATCGTGGGGCGCAGTTCGCTGCGTGGGACGTTCAGTGTGATTCCGCCTGCGGTTCCTGCGATGACTCTCATGGTTTTTCTGTGGGTTCCGGGTCGGATTTTTCCTCGTCAGATTTATCGGGTGTTTTATCAGGGCGCGTGCCGAGGATGAGTGATTCTATGGCGAGGATTTTCTGCTTCTTGCGATCTTTTGTGCCGGTGATTTTCTGGACGAGATTGTTCTTCGGCTTTGTGAGCGATCCTTCGATTTCAAACGCGACGCTGCGTTGGTTTTTTTCGTCCGGCGGGAGGAACTGCTTCTGGAGGTCGGGGATTTGTTTAGCGATGAGTTTTTCGTCGGCGTTGAATATTGCCTTCAGATCCAACTTTTTTCCATCCAGACGGACGCTGCCTTGTGCAGTGATGCCCAGCGGCGGTGCTTTGATGGTGAATTGGCGGATGAATGCGCGATTCTGGCCTATATCGAATTCAGACTTCGCTTCGGTGATGACGAAATTAGTGAACTGCTCCATTTGAAAAACCTCGCCGATGTCCCGGACGACATCCAACTCCCGGCAGTTTCCATCCCGTAGAGTGAGGCTTCCTTTCCCGGTATAGGACGGTCTGTTGCTGCCAAGGCCCTTCATCTCCAGCGCGCCAGAAAGGATGCCGTCGAGGTTTGGAGCTTTTGCATCGGCCTCGCTGGCTGCATCGGAAAGATTTACGTTTTCGAGTTTTACCTTCGTGGTGAAGGGAGGGCCGGGCTGGTCGGGCTTGCTGGAAAAACTGGCAATAGCGGTGCCGCCACCAACTTTTGCTTTCAGCTCCGGGATGATGAGTCCTTTGTTGCTGTTGCTCACGCTGCCCGTGACATCGGTGAGCGCGAATTCATTGTGCATGATCAGTCGATCGATAGTGAGGGCGCCCTCCATGTTTTCGTCGCTCACGTCTGTCAGAGTGGCGCGAAGGTTTTTCGCACTGATGTATGGGTGTCCGCCTTTCTCAATCAGCTCGATACTGGCATTGGTGATCTCGATTTTTGAGATGCTGATTGCGGGGCCTTTCTTTGATTTTGGTGTGGATGCGTTTTCGGTCTTTATGGGTTTTGGCTGGTCGCTTTTGGGGGCGGTTTTCTTTTTCTTTTTCGCATCTATCTCTGCCTGCAAGTCAGCGGGAAGCGGCGGTGTTTGCCAGCTTTCGTCTTTTTGCTGGGTGAGGATAAATTTCGGGCTGTCCACGACGACATTTTGAAAGACGAGTTGCCCACGTAGCAGGGAGAGCAGGCTGTGTTTTGCGGAGAATCCGGCGACTTCTAAAAAATTACCCTTTTGATCCGGGACGGTGACCCCTCTCGCTTCCAATCCGCCCCACAGCGAGAGTTCGAGGCTTTGAAATTTCAGCGGAACACGCAGAACCTTGCTCAGTTCCCGCTCCACGTGGGTGTGCATCTCGGGGGATTTCAGCCAGCGGTTCAGACCCCACATGCCCACGGCAAGCAAGAGCACCAGCACGATGGCGGTGATGATGAGGATTTTTGCGAGGCGTTTCACGGCGCGGGAAGCTAGCGGTGGCGGTTAAAAATGGAATGACGAATGGTGAGCGGGCGTTTTCTTTGACACACGACGGGTGATTTCATTCGACATTTTTCGCGCCTCATTCGTCATTCGTCGCCTGTGTCAAAAATCGCCGTCATTTTAAATCCACGCGCGCGGAGCGAGCGAGCCCACAGTCTCGTGGATGAATTGCGGCAGCTTGCGCCCGAGGCGGAGTTTCTCCTAACGGAGTCATCTGGCGATGCGCGGCAGCTTGCTGCGCAGGCTGCGCGCGATGGCTTTCGGGTTGTCGTAGCTGCGGGAGGGGATGGCACCGTGAATGAAGTCGCGAATGGTCTCGCTGGCAGCACCGCCGCACTCGGCGTCTTGCCGATGGGAACAATGAATGTTTTTGCCAAGGAACACGGGATCCCTGCGCAACTAGAGGCTGCTCTTGCTGTGATTCGTGCGGGGGCGACGCGGGAGATTGACCTCGCGATTGCGAATGATGCGCACTTTATCCAGCTCGCCGGTGTGGGACTCGATGCGCAGGTGGTGAAGGAGACGAATTGGGAATCCAAGAAACGCCTTGGCGCGCTGAGCTATCTTATCAGCGCAGCGCAGGTCGCTTCGCGGACTCCACCGAAGCTGGTTGTCGAGTCCGGCGGGGCAGTGCACGAGGGTTCGTTCGTGATTGTTGGCAACGGACGGTATTACGGCGCGAAACTGGTGCTCTTTCCCGATGCGAAGACGGACGACGGATTGCTGGATGTGCTCGTTTTCAAAAAACTCGGCTATCTTGATATCGCACGTTATCTCGGTGGCGTGCTCATCGGGGCGCACACTAAGCTCGCGGATGTGGAGTATTTTCAGACGCGCGAGGTGCGAGTTCACAGCGAGGACGATGTTCCTGTGGAGGTGGACGGCGAACTTTCCGGCGTTGCGCCGGTGAACTTCCGCGTGGCTGGGCGACTGCGTGTGTGTGTTCCCGGAGCGAGCGTGGTAGCGGCGCAATAAGCCCTTGCACTGTCCCCCGCAACTGCCCAACTTCCGCACGTCATGAGCCTCCGCCGCAGACTAACATCGGCTACTCCCAGCGTGTGGGCGCCAGCGCGTCCAACGGGCGTGATGCTGTTTACTACAATGCTCGGAAGCTGGGGGGCGGCGCAGGCGGTCTTTTGGGCGTTTGGCGTCGGTGCGCTGAGCGATTCGCTCGTGCTCGATGGACTCGGGATGCGTGCGGGCGAGTATTGGCGGCTGCTGACATTTCAACTTCTCCACGCGAACTTCGCCCACCTTGCAGCGAACGTCATCGTGCTTTGCTTTGTAGGTAGAGAAATCGAGCCCATCATCGGGCGGCGCCATTTTCTCGGCCTATGTCTCGTCGCGAATTTCATCGGCGGCATCGCTTGCTGGCTCGCGCTGCCAAAGTTGATGGTCTTCGGAGCGTCCGCCGCAGCCGCATCCGTGCTCACGGCCTACGCGGTGATTTTGCCGGAGATGGGCGCGTTGCTTTTCGGACAGTCGGTGTGCTTGCGCGCAAAACACATCGCATGGGCGCTTGGTGCGCTGGCTTTGTTCGGAACGGCTGTCGGTATCGGCGGCATATACGGAGCGCCGGGCGTGCTTGCGGGCTGTGCGATAGGCTGGGCGTGGGCGCGCGGGCTTGGCTTTGGCCGACCTTTCCAATTTCAGCGTCGCCGCATCGAAAAACGAAACACCGAAGTGCGATGGCTGCACATGAGCGCGGAGGAATTCGTCAGCGTGGAAATAGATCCGATTCTCGAAAAAATCAGCCGGGACGGAATCGCAAGCCTCACGCGGGAACAGCGGCACATTCTTGAACTTGGGCACAAAAAATTGGTGGCGAAAAAGGCGGACTAACTCAAGACGCAGACCTTACGGCAAATTAACTAAGGAAACTCTCTGGAAAGCATTTGTTCTTTGCCCCCGCCCTTTAGCTTCTACTCAATCAATCGAACATGCACTGGCAACCTGATCACGAATCCCCGGCAGAAGCCGACGCTCCCGCACGATGGGATCGCTGGATGCGTCCACTTTATTGGCTGGCTGGCGCGCGTTGGGAAACTCTGAAGCATTGCCCTGCCACTGAGCGGGAGCGTATCGCCGTGCTCGGCAGCACCGTGCTCATCCCCACGATCATGTCTTTTCTTGGCATGATCTTTTACGCAAAGAGCCGTTTTCATGAGCCGCCCTGGCTGTCAGTCACCGCCATCTCGCTCGCGTGGGCGTTTGTGATCCTGAATACCGACCGCATTCTACTCGCGACCTACCGGCCCTTTCAGCCGTGGTGGCGGAAGCTCTTGCAGGTCACATTTCGTTTCGCGCTCGCAGGCGTGGTGAGCGTCGCGATCTCTTTCCCGTTCTGCCTCGATCAATACCGGCCTGCGATCACCTATTACTATCAGCAGAAATATCAGTCCAAACTCGATATCCTCAGTGAGCAGGAATCCACAGGACGCCGCGAACTCACCGCGACATTACAAAAAATTCGCGAGGACAACGAAGTAGGCCGCAAGCAACTCAATGAGGATTTTACCACGCAGAACGACGCACTCACTGCACAACTGCCCGAATTGCAAAAGGCGATTCTGAATCCCGAGGACTACGCTGATGAGCGCATGGAGGCGGAGCGAAAAAGAGCAAGCGACCCCGAGTTTGTCGCCCCGGCGAGCGGTGCGACACGCACGGTGATTTCACAGATCGAAGCACAGAAGGAGACGCTTTCAAAAACCAACACCGAACTGGAGGCAAAGCAGGACCTTCACCGACGGCTCGTGGAGGCCGTCGCTCGCGAAGCTCTCGGTGAGCCCAACGAATTTTACCCCGAGAAAAAGAAGCCGGGCGACGGTCCGCGTTTGAAGGATATGCAGGCTCGTGACCGCGCTGTGGTGGTGGATATCCGGCGGCTGGAAACCGCCTCACCCGTCCAGCAAGCCGCGCTCATCGCGAGCGACAAACAACTCGCAGCCGCCCGCCTCGTGGATCGCAACGCTTATCTGGACGGCCTCTCAGCGAAGCGCGATGCCTTTGTTGCCGAGGGCAACGAGAAAGAGCGCATCCGCAAAGCGAAACTCGAAAAAGTTACTGCACAGATCGCGGAGTTGGAAACGGATCACACCGCGCGCGTCACAAAGCTTGCCGAACACACCGCCGCGCTTGAGACCGATCATTCCATCGCTGCCAAGCGGCACGACGACAAATATCTTCCTCAACTCGCGCTCCTAAAAAACAAGCAAGGCGGTGGGTTTGATCCGATGGAGGAAACCATTGGGCTCTACAAAGTGATCTTCGAGCCGGCCCCTGACGCAACCGCCGAGGAGCGCGCGGAGAACAAGGGCAAGTGGATCGCTGGTGTGTTCCAGTTCTTGGTCATTTTCGGCACGCTGTTCGTTTTGGATCTAGTCCCGATTATGGCCAAGATTTTCTCCCGCCCCGGCCCTTACGATGTCCTCGTGGATCACCCGGAATTTATCTCCGGGGAAAATATGCGCGCTTTCCGCGCCAAATATGGAGAGCACGCGAACGACTGGTCGAATGCAGGAATGGCAGACGATCCCGCTGCGCATCGCTTGGTCCAAAGCCACCCGCGCCGATTGCCCCGTGCTGTCGAAAAGGACGACGTTTAACGAGCGTCTAGCGGCGTGATGCGTGAATTCCTTCGTGAGTTTTCCGTGTTCGGATTTAAGCAGGCGCGATCCTGCGTTTTTGCCGGGCTGTTTTTTCTCGTCCTGCTCTTCTCGCGGCACGTTCACATCGCCGGGCTGGCCCGCTACGACTTCATTCTCGTGGCCACGATGCTCATCCAGTTTGTGCTACTGGCCACACGCATTGAGACGCTGGCAGAAGCCGCCGTGCTCACAGTTTTTCACGCACTCGGGCTGGGGCTTGAGCTATTCAAAACCCAACCCGGAATCCATTCGTGGAGCTACCCGGAGCCCGGCATTTTTAAAATCGGCGCTGTGCCGCTTTTTAGCGGATTCATGTATGCGGCGGTGGCTAGCTACATGTGCCAGTCCTGGCGGATTATGAAGCTGCGACTCACCGGATACCCCGCGCACGCGCTGAGCATCGCCCTCAGCGCTGCGATTTACGTGAACTTCTTCACACACCATTTCATAGGTGACTTTCGCTGGTGGCTCGTTGCTGCAGTGGTCGTCGTTTTTGCCCGGACGCGTGTGCATTTCACTGTGCTAGAACGGGAGCGCGCCATGCCAATGGTGCTCAGTTTCGTGCTCATCGGATTCTTTGTCTGGGTGGCGGAAAATATGGCCACATTCCTCGGCGCATGGGTGTATCCCAATCAGCGCACTGGATGGAGCGCAGTGGATGCCAGCAAGATCAGTTCGTGGTCGTTACTGGTCATCGTGACCTTCATCATCGTCGCCGATCTGAAACACGTCCGCGAAGGCGACGCGGCGGTGAGCGCCGGCCGCGACTAGCTCTCGGGCAGGACTTGTTTGACGAGGCGATTGATGCCGTCGCGGGCGAAGTCGCTGGCTGGATATAGTTTTTGCGCTTTCAGAAAATGCGCGAGCGAACTGCCGAATTGCTCCTTCTTTTCCAACTCCTCGGCGTTGCGGACTACTTTCACAAAGTCGCTGGCGCGCGTGGTCATGTCGGCGCGCTGCTGATTGAGTTTGGCGTCGTCTGGGAACTGCGCCCACGAGCGTTCTAGCGTTTCCCATGCGCCGGCATAGACGCCCTGACGGGCCATTTCCTCGGCACGCATGAGTGAGGCCTCAATGGTTTGCATGTCGTTCATCACTTTTTCGAGCGCGGGTTTGCGTTCGGGGTTCACGGCTACGGCTGCAATGAAGCGGACTTTGTCGGCCCAGATTTGACGATAGTTTTTCTGGCTCAGCAGTTGGTCAAAATCGAGCAACGCCTTCTGCACCACATCGCCCTGTGTAAAAAGCTTGTCCATCGCCTCCTTGAACTCTGGGTTTCCCGGCCAGATTTCGCCAGCCTCGGTCATCACACGCTCCATGGTAGCATGGTCGCTGCTCAGCGCGGCTTGTCTGGCTTTGCCAATCAGCGCACGCGCTTTGATTCTTGCTCCTTCGATGGCTGCAGTGGGCTGGGAGTCGTCGAAGTCGTTAGCCACTTTCTTCAAGTCTTTCACCAGTGATTCGGCCCTGCCGTAATCGCGCACATTGATTGACGAAATAAGCTGGTAGCTTTTCTGCGCAAATTCGAGGCATTGCCGCTTTTTGTCCCGCGGCACTAGGCGGACGTCTGGCATGTATTCGCCGATGAGAAATGCCTGCCGGAGTTGCTTTGTTGCTCCTTCCATTTCGTTTTTTGTGAGCAGGAAATCGAACGCTTTGACGCCCTCGCGCACGTCGCGGATGGCTTCGTTGGCGACGGAATCAATGACGCTAACCGTCGGCGGCATCCCGGTGCTTTTTGCAAAAAGATCGGTCGCGTCCTTGCCGAGGTTGAGCTTCGAGTCGCCGTCGGTGAAAAGCGCACGGTAGAAGCGCGTGGACATGATGACGTGCTGGAAGCGGCGCTGGAGAAGGAACTGCACCATCATGGTTTGAAATTCGACCTTCGCCTGCAATTCCGAGAGCGCCTTTTTTACATCGTTGGCCTTCATCGCCACGAGTCGCTCTGCGTGCCGGCGCGTGTAGCTCGCGGTCTGGTAGTCCGTGCTGTTTGCGGGGTTCACGGCTCCTCCGCCCTGTCTCGCTCCACCATTGCCGCCACCTCCGTTTGCCCGACCGCCTGCTGGTGCTGCCGGTGCTTGGATTTTCTTACCATCGGTGACGGTCTGGAGGTTCCATTCCAGCCGACGCAGTTCTTCTTCGAGAGCCACGTTTGCGTTGCTGAGGCGCGCTTGATTTCGCTGCGCCTGCCAGACCGCATAAACAGCGTCGGCGAGCGAATCGCAGAGATGGGCATCAATGTCGTAGCGCGCTGCGTAGGGCAGGAGTTTGAAGGCGGCATCAATGTTTTGAACGGTTGCATTTCCCGGAGCCAGACACGCAAGGATGCGGTCTAGGATCGCGCGATATTCGGTATCCTCCTTGTTCGTGGCTTCAGGAGAGTTGAGAAATTTTTCAAACCGCGCTTGAAAGACAGGGTTGTTTGAGACGGCATAGTTTTTCCCATTGAAAGTGACTATTTCCGTGCCGGGATCGCCCACTGGGATTTCCTGTCCAAATGGAGAGTTTTGCTGCTTTGGGGCAGCGGGCTGGGGTGCGGGCTTTTGGCCGACTGGGGCTTGACCCACCGGTGCTGGCGAGCCCTGAGGCCGTGCGGAAGGGGCTGCATCCGGCACTTGAGAGAGAGCGGTGCTTACGCAGAAAAGTGCAGCGGTTAGGAAAGTCGGGGTATGCATTTCAATTGGAAAATTTTCAGAAAGCGTAGCGGCTGCAATGCCATGTGCAACGTCTGTGCTGGTAAAAAGTAAGTTATCGCCCGTCGCAAAACTTTCCCTCGACAGTCTGCGTGCCTCGCACAAGATTTCTGCGGTTTCAAAATGCAGCCGTAGCTCAACTGGATAGAGCGTTGGTCTCCGAAGCCGAAGGTTGTGGGTTCGACCCCCGCCGGCTGCACTATAAAATTCATAAACGTGGCCCGGTGCGTGCTATCTAAAAGCCATGCGTAAGTTGAAACAACATGGCTATACCCTGATTGAGGTGATGATCGTCGTCGCGATCATCGTCGATATTGCGGTGATAGCCATTCCTTCCTTCATGCGTGCACGCATTGTGGAGCAGAATACGCGTTTCACGAATGATCTCCGGATTATCAGCGGGGCCTTCGAACAATATTCCGCTGAACGCTACCGCTGGCCACTTGAGACTGGTCCAACCATAATCCCGCCTGGCATGGAAATGTTCCTCGGAAACCGTGTAGCTTTCAGAGGGACACCCGTCGGGGGGGCTTGGGATTGGGATTACAATGTTGGTGGCGTGAAGGCAGCAATCACTGTGAACCTAACTGGCGCAATCAACGACCCGGTGCGGATGCAGGATGTGGATAAGATGTTCGATGACGGCGTGCTCTCCACGGGTGCGTTCCGGCAGGCCACGGGTAACAAATATATCTACGTCCTCGAGTGGTAGGCGGAGTGTTGGCGGTCAATTTGCCGAAGGATCATCCGGCGCCTCGGCCACCAGTTTGAACCACGGGCCGAAGGTGCTTGTGAGTTCGCGCCAAATGCGCGGAGAGCGTTCTGTTTCCAGCAACTCTGCTTGATCGGCTTTGCGCACAAGCCATGAGCGTTGCGCCAGCTCTGCTTCGAGTTGCCCGGCGCTCCAGCCGGAGTAGCCGATGAATCCGCGCACGGTGTGATGCTGCGCGGTGGTGAGTTTCTCGGCTTCTTCGAGCGAAATGTGGTGGCGGCATTCGAGTCGGCGCGACTGGGGGTGCCAGCGGAAGGCGACGAGCATCAGTTGGTCCGTCTGCACCGGCCCGCCCGCGAGCACGGGGATGCGTGCGAGATGGCCGAGTTCGCTTTCCTTGAGCAAATCACCCACGACTTTTCCCGTTGGGCGATTCACGATGAGACCGAAGCCGCCCGCAGTGGCGCTGTGATCGGCGAGCAAGATGACGCTCTTGTGGAAGTTCGGATCAAGCAGCGACGGATGGGCGATGAGGATGCTGCCCGCAAGTTGAAGCGAAGTGGATGCCGATTCGCGCACGCGCCGATGTTAACCACGCCGCCTAGGCTGTCGAGCGACGAGTAGTAACGATGAATGCATTACTCCCCACTCGACACCCGCCGCGTGGCTCCACTAGTTTCCCGCGCTTTATGGCCCGTCGCGCCAGTTCATCCATCAATCCCATTTGGTTTCTCGTCGTTGGCATCGTCGTTGTCGCTGCCATCGCTGGCGGTATGATGTTGAAAGGAAAAGTGACCGATCCTTTCCGCACGCTGCCTGTGTTTCCGATTGCGGATTACATGCAAAACTCCAATTCGCTGCGCGGAAACACCTACAAGCTCGATGGTGTCATCGGCGACCAACTGCAATACACCACCACTGCGCGACTTTTCGCCGTGGAAGTCGCGAACGAGCCGGTGAGTCTCCTCGTCCCTGCGGAGTTCAACCACATGGATATGCGCAAAGGGCAGAGGTTCCTCTTCAAAGTGGAAGTCGCTGACAAGGGCGTGCTGCGCGCGAAAGACGTGAAGAAAGAGTGACCATCGTCACTAAGCACGAAGCCCGGAGTGGATTTACACTTTTTGCCGCTATGCGTTACATTCCCATCGTGAAACTCAGTTTTATAACTCTGCTCCTCGCTGCACATTCGTTTGCTGCCGATGCGCCGCTACCGGCGAAAGTGGAATACAACCGCGATGTCCGCCCGATTCTTGCGGACAATTGTTTTACTTGCCATGGCTTCGACCCGAAATCCCGCGAGGCCGACCTGCGGCTCGATGTGCGCGAAGCGGCGGTGGCGAAACTGGATGGGGCGTTTCCGATTCTGCCCGGAAAACCGGATGAGAGCGAAGTGTGGAAGCGCATCACGACCAAGGACGAGGATGACGTGATGCCGCCAAAAAAGCAGAACCGCCAGCTGAGCGCGCGCGACAAAAAAATCCTACGGAAATGGATCGAGCAAGGCGCGGAGTATCAGCAGCACTGGGCATACATCCCGGCGGAAAAACCGGCACCGCCCGCAGCGAGCGAACCCGCTTTTGCGCGCAATGCGATTGATACTTTTGTCCTCGCGCGCCACGCATCGCTCGGAATCAAGCACGCCACGGAGGCCGACCGCGCCACGCTTTGCCGCCGCGTTTATCTCGATGTCACCGGCCTCCCTCCAAAGCCCGAGGAACTCGACTCTTTCGTGAATGACAAAGCTCCCGACGCCTACGAAAAGCTCGTCGAAAAACTCCTCGCCTCCCCGCATTACGGCGAGCGCATGGCCGTGTGGTGGCTCGACCTCGTCCGCTACGCCGACACCACCGGCTATCACTCCGACAACCCCCGAAACGTCTCGCCATATCGCGACTACGTTATCCGCTCCTTCAACGCGAATAAACGCTTCGACCGATTCACCATCGAACAAATCGCTGGCGATTTGCTGCCCGATGTTTCCAACGAAACACGCGTCGCCAGCGCCTACAACCGCCTCATCCTCACCACCGAGGAAGGCGGCGCGCAGGCCAAGGAATACGAGGCTAAAGCCGTGACCGATCGCGTGAAAAGCATCGGCACCACATGGCTCGCGCAGACCTACATGTGCTGCGAATGCCACGACCATAAATTCGATCCCGTCACCACGCGCGACTTCTACGCACTCGGCGCGTTCTTCACCGACATCAAGGAAAACGCCATCGGTGCCCGCGAAGCGGGAGCGCGCATTCCCACGCCCGAGCAGGAGGTAAAACTCAAGGAATTCGACTCAAAAATCACAGCCTTGCAGGAGAAACTGGTCACCTCTTCGCCCGAGTTGGACGCCGCGCAAGTCGCGTGGGAAAAGACAGTCGCCGACAGCATGAAAGACTTCACGTGGACCGCGCTCAAGCCGGGCGGCATCGCGGGCGCATCGAAGTTCACGCAAAACAACGACGCCTCCATCAGCGTCGCGGTTGCGGAAAATCCCGAGGCGGATTCCTACAAGCTCACCGTGCCGATGAAAAAAGGCACCACCGGCGTGAAGCTCGAAGTCCTTGCTGATCCCTCGCTCCCCGCGAGCGGCCCCGGTCGCGCGGCGAACGGCAGCTTCGTCCTCAACGAAATCGCTCTCGAACGCGAAGGCCAGCCCATGCGACTCAGCGCCACCGCCACGTTTGAGCAACCCGGCTTTCTCGCAAAGAGCGCCGTGGACGGCAAACTCAACGACCCGAAAAACGGCTGGGGCATCCTCGGCAACACCGGCAAGGACACCGCGCTTTATCTCGACTTTGGCGGCGCGCTCCCAGCGGACGAGGACATCACAATAGCCCTCCACCAGACAAACGGCACGAACCACACCATCGGAAAATTCCGCCTCTTCTCCACCGACGAAAAACGCTCCGTGATGGTGCCGAAGAGCGCCGTGCCCGCTGACATCGTCGCCATCATCAAAACTCCCGCGCGCACGCCCGAGCAAAAGCAGAAACTCGCCAGCCACTACCGCACCATCGCCCCCATCATGGAGGCAGTGAAAAAAGAAATCGCCGCCGCGCAAAAAGAGCGCGCTGCATTTGAAAAAACTTTTGCCCAGTGCCTCATCACCGAGAGCGGAGCGAACCGCACCGTCCGCGTCCTGCCTCGCGGCGACTGGCAAAACGACAAAGGGGACATCATGCAGCCCGCCACGCCGCACTACCTGCCCGGCGCGACCTCGCAACCCGCCGAGGGGAAACGCCTCACGCGACTTGACCTCGCGCAATGGCTCGTCAAACGCGAAAACCCGCTCACCGCGCGTGTCTTCGCCAACCGCCTTTGGAAACAATTTTATGGCACCGGCCTTAGCAAGACCCTCGAAGACATGGGCACGCAGGGCGAAGTCCCCACCATGCAACCGCTGCTCGACTGGCTTGCCGTGGATTTCATGGACAGCGGCTGGGACATCAAACACCTCGTCCGCACACTCGTCACCTCTGGCACCTACCGCCAGGCCAGCAACGCGCCCGGCGCAGACCGCGATCCATTTAACCGCGACCTCGCACGCCAGAGCCGCTGGAGGCTCGATGCGGAATTCGTCCGCGACAACGCACTCACCATCTCCGGCCTCCTCGTGGACAAAATCGGCGGCCCCAGCGTCAAGCCCTACCAGCCCGCCGGCTACTGGGAAAATTTGAACTTCCCCGTCCGCGAATGGGCAAACGACAAAGGCCCCGACCAATGGCGCCGCGGCCTCTACACGTGGTGGCAGCGCAGCTACCTCCAGCCCGCCATGCTCGCGCTCGACGCCCCCACCCGCGAAGAATGTGCCGCCGACCGCACCCGCTCCAACATCCCCCAGCAAGCCCTCACTTTACTAAACAACCCCGAATACGTGGAAGCCGCGCGCGCCCTCGCAGCCCGCATGATCAAAGAAGGCGGCAACACTCCCGCCGACCGCATCGCATGGGCATGGAAAACCGCCACCGCCCGCGCCGCAAAGCCCGCCGAGATCGCCACCCTCAGCGCCCTTTACGACAAACATCTCGCCACTTTCACCGCCGACGCCAGTAACGCCGACGCCCTGCTCAACATCGGCCTCGCCCCGCAAGGCCGCGACGGCGCAAAAAGCGAAATCGCCGCCTACACCAGCGTCGCCCGCGTCATCCTCAACCTCCACGAGACGATCACAAGGATGTGATTGGCTGAGGTAGCGTCGCCTGCACCTACACCGTTGGACGGGCGGGTCGTCCATCCTACACCATATGGTGTTCTTATACGATTTCTACAGTCACATTGCTGTAAAAGATTGGCGCGTAGCGCCAGCAACAACGGTAGCCGTGCGCAAGGAGCGAAGCGACGCAGCCCACGGATAGCGGCGGAAGTCCATGCACCGCCTATGCGGTGCGACAAACGGTGGTGCGTGCATGGTCGCGCCGACCATGCGGCGCTTGACGTTTTCCCTCCTTTCTGTGGGTTTTGCTACGCTTCACCCACGGCCACCGTAGTTGCTGGCGCTACGCGCCAAATGGCGGACTGACTCTAGAAATCTTATTACTTCGCCGCCTTGAGCTGACGGTCTATGCTCTTCGGGCGGACTTTGAAGAACTCGCGGATGCGGTTGACTTGGTTGGGGTAGTCGGCTCCGGCTTTGGCGTCCACACTGGCGATGACGGGCTGGAGTTTGGCTTGCAGGTCGTCGAGGCGTTTGAGCCATTTGTCGGTGTCCATGACAGTGGTGTTGATTTCGGCCATGCGTTTCAGGTAGCGCGCTTTGCCTTCGGGGGTGTTGAAGACGGCGGGCCCGAGGAGCGATTGCATCGGCGGGACGAGCGGGCCTTGGTCGGCGTTGCCAAATTCCTGATCGAGACCGTGCGGGAGGAGGAAAATTTTGTTGGTCGCGGGGTTGTGATAGACGCGGTAGTTGTTTCGGTTGAAAACGTAGCCGTCCCAGTCGCCGAGGATGGCTTGGATGCAGAAGCCGCTGATGAAGGTGTCCATGTCTAAGAGCTTTGCCATTTCGGTGAAGCGTTGGTTCGGGTCTCCGATGCGGGCTGCGGCGACGAGGGCTTTGAGGTCGGCGTGATCTTTCACGTCTTCCTTGGTGCGGATGAGTTCGAGAGGCTGATCCACGTCGCGTTTGAAGCCGCTGTCGTAGAAATTGCCGTCGGAGTTTTTGAAATGAATGCCGAGGTAGTCTTTGTCATAGCCTTCCTGGATGCAGTAGAAGCCTTTGGGCATTCCGTTGAGGTTGACGATGGCGTGGCTGATGCGCGGTGCAGGGACGCCGGCGGCGCGGAGCATTTCGTTGCAGACGAGGAGGGAGAGGTAGCTGCCGTCCTGGGCGGAGTTGTTGAGCGCCCATTTATCCATGCCGAAGAAATCTTTCTTCTCGCCGAATTTGTTCATGTTCAGCGTGAATCCCGCCTTGTCGTTGACGTTGCGGAAGCTGCCGAGGCCGCCACGGAGGTGAATGCCGACGTTGGCGAAGTTGTAAGGGCCGATGTTGATGGACGCTTTGACGTATTTTTTGGGATCCGTCATGAGCGGGGTGAGGGGTTTCACTGCGCCGGGGGAGGGGGCGATGGTGATGTTGATGGTGGGGATTTTATCGCTGGTGGATTTAAAGAATGCAGCGCGTGTCGCTTCGTTCTTTGCGAGCTTCGCGGCTTTCTCCGCAGGTGTGGACTTGGATTTTTTGTCCTTCTTTTCCGCAGGCGCAGCGGCGGGTGCTTGCGCGCTGGCGGGACTGGCCGTGAGGATGGCTGCGATGAGTGGCAGCGCGAGGAGCCATGTTTTGGTGGTGACGTTGAGTTTCATAGTATGAGTTTAGTGGGGGTAAGGCGCGGGACGGTGCTGAAGCGCGCGAAAGGTGTCCAGTA
>JBEIQV010000353.1:0-3010 GCA_040376335.1 Verrucomicrobiia bacterium
CGGACACGTAATCGCCCGCGCGAAATAGATTCTGCAATCCCTTAACGTGCATCGCAGGCACAGTCTTTTTGTAATTCGTCACGCGCAGCAGCCCGTCCACGATCAGATAGAGTGTGGCCACTGAGCAGATTCCGATAATGATCATCACCGGCCCACCCTCTTTGATGTGCTCCCAGATACTCTTGTCGTGCGCCTTGGGTTCATTCTTCGCGGCGTCAGCAGCAGCCTCGGCAACGACTGAATCTGTGGTTGGCTTGGTGGCTTCGGCTGGCTTGGCATCCTGCGCGAGCGCGGCGGCGAAAGGCGCAAAAGCAATGAATGCGGCTGTGAAAAGAGCGATGAGTGAGCGGAGTTTCATGTGGAGTTTTCTGGAAAAGTGGGCGGAATCTGCGAAGTCGCCGTGCTTTTGGCGAGGGGAAATTGAAAGACTAACAAGGAATTTTTTCGCCGCACACCATACCCCTCTCACACCCTATGTCATCGAATATCATCTCCCCACGCCCGGAGTTGCTTCTTCGCCTGCTCGTATTCCGGCAGCTTCCCGAACTTCTGGTGCTTTCGGATCATCTCGCGCAAATGCGCCTTTGCAAAATCCCGCTTCCCCAGTTTCTCCATGCACTCGGCGGCGCGTAGATAGGCCTGCGCGCACCAGTGCGGATATTTCAGCCAGCTCACAAACGTCCGCTGATAAAAGGCAATCGCCTCCGGCAAATGCCCCTGCGCCCGCTCCACTTCGCCGATGGAAAAAACGGCGCGTGCCGTCGGCTCCCCGCGCCAGTCCTTACCCGGCGCGGCCTTCTCACTGCCCTTTGCCACTTTTTCATAAAGCACACGCGCCGCTTTGTAATAGCCCGCATCCCCGGCAGCGAGCGCCAGCAGCGCATCCCCCGCCGCGAGGTAACGCTCCGCCGCCTTTGCATACTCCTTCTCCGCTTCAAACTTTTCGCCGTCCATCTCCGCAAGCCGTGCGAGCACATACTTCGCATCCACAGAATCCGGCGCAGCCTCCGTCGCCTCCTTGTAAACACGCCGCGCAGAATCAGCTTCCCCCGTCACCCGCAAAGCATCGCCGAGCGACGCCAGCACACTCGCGGCCTGAGGCGTGCCCGCGAAAGCAACCGACGCTTTCTCCAAAAACGGCACCGCAGCCTCCGCTTTCCCCACACGCAAATAAGCAACCCCCAGCGCCAGTTGCGCAGGCGCAATATCCCCACCCTTCGCATCGTGGAGCGCCGGCTCCAGCAGTGCGATAGCCTTCTCCGAGTCACCCGCTTCGAGTGCAGCCTTCGCATCACGGTAAATGTCAGGCAGCGAATCAGCGCCATCAGTCGCCAAACAAAATAGCGTAAAAACAATCAGAAGCGTGCGCATGGGATTCGGGTGTGGATGAAATCGGCGAGCCTTTCGGCTTTGATTTCCATCGCAAGGTATCCGCCCTCTCAGAACGGAGAAGCAGGAAATGCAGCCGGAGATTAAATGAGCTCTCATAAAAACGAACTAGATGATCCGAAAACTAAAGTGCCTTCCATTGCGTCATGGAGCCTTTATGCGAGAACCGTGTGTCTATTGATGTGCTGATTATCCTCTATTGAAGCAAGCAACCCGGTCATGTAGTCAGACGGCGTGCTTCACCTCCTCCAAGTGCTTCCCAGTTCGCACTCGCTGCGCGAAAAATCATGCCTCACGTAAATTTCACCCATGAAGCCGAATGGCTGCGCATTGAGTTTGCGTGCGAAGGCGCTTCGCAGCCGGGCCGCGCGCTCTTCGTCGCACTCGATACCGATCCGCTCGGCGGTTGCGCTGTCGTGCCCTACGCGCAGCAACTCGAGGGCTCGACCGTCTTCCTCTCCTTCCGCGCCGACCGGCTCTTTGCGCTACGCATCGGCGACGACGGCAAGCCCATGCTCTGGCGGAGAAAATGGGAGCGTGCGAAGTGGAGCGAGAGAATCGAGACAGGCGGCGGCTCCGATTTCAAAGCGGAGGTGAGCGCTGGAAAAATCGCGCTTCATTTAAAACGACAGTCGCACATTGCAAATGCGACGGCGTGGGTGAAGGACACACACGTTAATTACGGCTGGGGTGAAATGCTCGCCAGTGTAGGTGAAACTCCCCTTCCCCGCTTTGGAGATGCGGTGCTCGTTGACAGATTTTCGCTCACAGCTTCGCAGCCAGCCTCCATGCGCAAGCAAACACGCCCGCGCATTTACCAACTGCTCCCGCGACTTTTCTCTAACACCAACGAAACGCGGAAAACAAACGGCACGCTCGCGGAGAATGGCGCAGGGAAATTCGCCGACATCAACGACGCCGCGCTTCGCTCGTTGCGCGATGAACTCGGCATCACGCACATCTGGCTCACCGGCGTGATCGCGCAGGCGACGAGCACGGACTACTCGCACATCGGCAAGCCCGCGGATGATCCTGATTTACTCAAGGGCCTCGCGGGATCGCCCTACGCAATCAAGGACTACATGGACGTGTGCCCGGACTACGCCATCGAGCCGAAGAAGCGGATGGAGGAATTCAAAGCACTGCTCGAACGCGCGCACACAGTGAATCTGCGTGTGCTGATTGATTTTGTGCCGAATCACGTCGCGCGCTCGCATGTCGCGCCACTCGATCCACTCAGCGCAAAAGACGACCGCACAAAATTCTTCACGCCGGACAATAACTTTTTCTGGCTGCAAAGCGACTCGCCCGGCGGCGGCCCTCCACTGCGCTTGCCGACCGTGCGCGATGGGCAGTTCATCTCTCCCACGTGCCGCGTGCTCGGCGCTGGCGATGGTCTTTTTCCTCCCGAAACCGAACACGCCCGCGTGACCGGCAACAACGCCGCGACGTGGTCGCCCTCGCAGAACGACTGGTATGAAACCGCGAAGCTCAACTACGGCTTCGACTTCACCACAGGCGCGCGCGCATACCCGGACGCCGCACAGCCGGACGCGCCCGTCCCCGATACGTGGGTGAAAATGGACGCCATCCTCGCGCACTGGCAGTCGCTCGGCGTGGA
>JBEIQV010000236.1:0-5251 GCA_040376335.1 Verrucomicrobiia bacterium
ACCATGAAAAAACTACTATTCACCCTCGCACTCACCCTCGCATTTGCGACCAGCCCTGCTGCTTTCGCGCAGGCGAAGAAGAAAGAAAAAGCCGCAGCGCCTGCTGCTGCTCCAGCCGCCGCCGCTCCCGCAGCGGATGCAAAACCCGCCGCCGAGGCAGCCAAGCCCGCCGAGAAGGCCGCTGCACCAGACGCGAAGGCCGTAAAGCCACGTGGGTTCAACTCGAGGGCGGATGAAATTGACGCCGCCGGGAAGTCGTTCACGCAGGTGAACAAGGACGGCAAGAAAGTGAAGAATGTGGTGACGGACAAAACGGAAATCAAAAACGGCGATGCCGCCGCGAAATTTGAAGACATCAAAGTCGGCGACGAAGTTTCCGGTCTCCGCGTGAAGAAGAATGACGACGGCAGCGAATACGAAGTGGTGAAGATCACCAAGTTCGCCGCTCCCGCTGCGAAGAAAGCCGACGCTCCTGCTGAAAAGAAGGAAAAGCGTGCGAAGAAGGCTGACAAAGCCGCGCCAGCCGCTGCTGCACCCGCCGCCGCGCCAGCTGCGCCTGCTGCTGCTCCTGCCGCGCCTGCTGCTGAAAAGAAGTAATTCAGCGCTCCCTTTTACAAGAGCCGGCACCTGCCACAGCGGGTGCCGGCTTTTTGCTGCTTGCGTTCATCGGCGCTGCACAGAATTTGCCTGCAACCTTGCGTTCTGAAATTTTCGCGCCATTGTCCGCGCCCTGTTTCGCAGGGCAGGCGCTCATGCCGGCACGCGGCACGGGCACACTGGAAAGGGAACAAATTTAAATACAGCCATGAGCACCGAAACCATCGCAGCAACGACCACCGAGAAGAAGCCAACTCACAACGAGGAAATCAAACTCGCCATCCCGACACTTGCCGGGACTTTGGCCGCGACGCTCGCCGACCCTGCACTCGACCGTTTTTCCGAGGACGATCAGCAGTTCATGAAATTCCACGGCATCTACCAGCAGGACGACCGCGACCTTCGCAAGACGGGAAAGAAGTTCATGTTCATGATTCGCGGGCGCATCCCCGGCGGCGTGCTCCAGCCGAAGGGCTACCTCGTGTATGATCGCCTCGCGACCGAATACGGCAACAACACGCTGCGCCTCACTTCGCGGCAGAGCTTTCAATTTCACGGCGTGGTGAAAAGCGGACTCGGGCCGCTGATGAAGAAAATCAACGAAGCGATGATGGACACGCTCGCTGCGTGCGGCGACGTGAACCGCAACGTGATGGCACCATCCGCCCCGGCGCGCGATGCGCTCGGCCAGCGGTTGCGCGACGACGCCCGACGCGTGAGCGAGGCGCTGATGCCAAAGACGAAGGCGTATCACTCGATCTGGGTCGAGGGCGTTCAGCTCAATCTCGAAGAACCGGAGAACAAAGAGTTCGTAGATCCGCTCTACGGGAAGACGTATCTGCCACGGAAATTCAAAACCGCATTTGCGCTCGCGCCGGTGAATGACGTGGATCTTTTCACAAACTGCCTCGGCTTTATCGGCATCGCCGATGCGAACGGCGAACTCGTCGGCTACAACCTCACTGTCGGCGGTGGCCTCGGTCGCTCACATGGAAATACGATGACGTATCCGCGCATGGCGGACGTGATCGGCTTTGTGACGCCGGAGCAGCTCGTCGAGGTTTCGCGTGGCGTGCTCACCGTGCATCGCGATTTCGGCGACCGCACAGACCGCAAGCACGCGCGCTTGAAGTATATTTTGGAAGAGAAGGGTGCAGCGTGGTTCCGTGCGGAACTGGAGAGCCGTCTCGGCTACAAGCTGGCGGAGGCGCGTCCGTTTGAGTTCACGAGCCAGAGCGATCCGTTCGGCTGGCACCATCAGGCGGATGGAAATCTGTATCTCGGACTTTTCGTGCTCACCGGACGCATCAAGGACGACGGCGCCTACCGTCTGAAGTCCGGCCTGCGCGCCGTCGTGGAAAAATTTGGCCCCGAAGTGCGCCTCACGCCTTCGCAAAACATCGTGCTTTGCAATATCGCGCCCGCCCAGCGCGACGCCGTCACCGCACTCCTCGCCGAGCACGGTGTGCCGGTCGAAAATCAGGCCACCATCATTCGTCGCGCCAGCATGGCGTGCCCTTCGATGCCGACCTGCGGCCTCGGCCTCGCGGAAAGCGAACGCTATTTGCCCGGCCTCATGGATCGCATCGAGACGAAGCTCGGATCGCTCGGACTTTCCGACGAAGAAATCGTCATCCGCATGACAGGCTGCCCGAACGGTTGCGCCCGCCCCTACATGGCCGAGATTGGTTTCGTCGGCAAAGGCCCTGGACGCTACCAACTCTGGCTCGGCGGCAACGTCTCCAGCACCCGCCTCAACCGCGTTTACAAAGAGACCGTGAAAGACGCCGAGATGGACGCCGAACTGGGCGCACTCTTCGATCGCTGGAAAAACACCCGCGTCGGTGCCGAGCGCTTCGGCGACTGGGCCGCGCGCGTCGTCTGGCCGGAAATCATCGAAGCTCCAGCCGCAGCGTAGCTTCCGTCACATACTCTATCTTTCTCCGGCGAGCGCTGGCTGTCTCAGCCAGTTTTTCTCTGTCGGCTACAGAAAAATACCGACGGATGGCCCGTTGCCCGCTATACAGCAGGCATGGCCGCAGCCGCGCCAGCCGAATTCGCAAAGTTACTTTTCCGCACCGAGCCTTTTAATCAGATGGATTCGGCGCGCCGTTTCCAACTGTTGTCGCAGGCCCGCTCGGTGCGCTTTGCGAAAGGCGAGCAGTTGTTTCCCGAGAATCAGCCGCCCGCCGAAGTGTGCATTCTTCTCGAAGGGAATGTGTGTGTTTTCGCAGATCTACCCGGTGAAAAAGAACCTGTGATGCTGGAGGGAGTCGGCCCCGGTTCCTGCGTGGGATGGATTTCCGCACTCTCCGGCACCGTAGGACTGAAGGCTTTGGCGACCACCGAGGCTGCGGGATTATTTATTGCAGCGCCGAAGTTTCTTGAAGCTGTTCGCCATGATCCCGCGTTGAAAGAGGCGATCTACAAGCAGCCCAGAAAGGGTGAGATATGGCGGGCCGTGGCCGCTGAAATCGAAAGGCGTAAGCTTGGTGTGGGCAGCCCGCGCCAGATTGTGGAGAGATTGTCGGATGCCTGCATTGCGAGGGACTGGCCGGAGGAAGAAAGCGCGATCGAGACGGATACGAGCCGGCTCTGGATTGTCAGCGGTGGCGAGGGCGTGAAGTGTGGAGATCGCTGGAAGGGAGGCTCAGGTGTATTGTGGGCACGGCTGATCGGACTGCCTGTTGAACAATTTGGCAGGTCGCTTGCGGTAAACAGGGCGAACCCGCCGCGTGAAACCCTGAAGTTATTCCGAACGAGTTCCGCGAGTCGCGTAGTCAAAAAAGACTCCGCGCAATCAACTTCGGAGTATTCGGAATCACGAGTGGTGAAGGAAAAGAAAGTATCGAAAGCGAAAAATCGTGGCATCTTCCGAGTGGCTGTATTTGCATTACTCGCGCTCGTATTGCTACTTGCAGGTGTCGCGACATGGGCGAGGAGGCAGCCGGTGAATGAATCACTCGCTATTCAAGGCACGCTCGTTTTTTCCGGCGAAAGCCGCAACATCAGCGCCGTAATCGAGGGCACGCTCATGGAGATGCGCATCCATGCCGGGCAACGCATCGAACGAGGGACAGTGATCGCTGTGATTCGTCCGATGTTTGATGAAGCACGGTCAAGGGAGCTTGCGGCCACCCGCGAACGCTCTCGTCAGCATGCGGAATTTTGCGAAAGCATCATCGCCGGCCGTTCGGTGAGGATAAACGGTGTCCCGCAGGAACTCACCGATCTCGCTCGAGAGCACGCGGCTCTACTCAGCGAACTACGCGTGCAGACTGCGATACAGCGAGGTGATGCCGATGTCGCCGGACTCAGTGTGGATGAACGCAAGCGTGTTACCGCGTATTTCAGCGCCCTGCGCGAAAACCAGAGCGAGAGTGCAATTTCAACTGCTCGCGACAGAGATGCGCGTCGTGAAGATCTGCGTGAAGCCGAGGAAGCACTCCGTGAGGCACAATCCGAAATGCGTGTGCAAAGCGAGGCATACTCACAGTTACGCGCAGAAAAAAACGACGAAGCGAGGGAGGAATATGCAGTCGCCCAGCGCGCTTTGGCGGCGCTGAGACGGGGCGTGAGTCAGAAGCAGGAAGTCGTGAATCGTATTCGCAAGGAGATCGCCGCGATGAGCATCACAACAGAGCCGGAGAAAAAAGATACCGCACAGAGATCAGAGTTGTTGGAGAACACGAACACCGCTCTCGCTTCCATCGAAAACCGACTACGGGAGCAAAGCACCATGCTCCGTGAACTCGCTATGGAAAGCGATAGAACCCTCACTCAGATGCACACCGATAATGGGCCAAGGGAAATTCAGGTGGCCCAACGCGGTCTCGTTGTCGAAACAGCACCAGTGCAGAAGGGCACGCTCGTGAAGAGCGATACTTTCCTCGGTCGCCTCGTCACCCACCAATCATGGCGGGTCCAGTGCCCTTCATCACTGGCCGCGCGACTCGAGTCGAGGCAATCGATCATGCTAGTGGTGACGAATAACGATGGCACCACAACGCGACTCTCGGAGATTCTGGATTTTGCGTCAGTGCCTGATGCCAAAGAACAAACGCTACTCCGCCTGCAAGCCTCCCGCGATGATTGGCACGATGGAATGCCCGTCCGCATCGAGGCCACAGTGACCACTGGAACGCTGCTGGATCAATGGCTCAGTCAGATCGGAATGGCGCGTTGAGCGCCTGCTCAATCGCGGAAATTGCCGAAGGCGATGCCAACTCCGAAATCTTTGGAGCGGCAGAAGGCGATCACGGCCTGTAGGTCGTCGCGGTTTTTTCCAGTCACACGAATTTGGCGCTCCTGCAAGGCGCTTTGCACTTTGAGGCTCTGGGATTTGATCGAGGCGACAATCTCCTTCGCCTTGTCGCCATCGAGTCCCTGCTTGATGAGCAATTCCTGCGTCGCATGGCCGAGCGGCGATATGGCCGGGTCTTTGCGATCTACGTTACGCAAGTCCACGCCGCGCTTGCTCAGTTTGCCGATCACGATGTCGTGTAGACTGCGCAGCCGACTTGCGTCCTCGGCGGTGAGTTTGATTTTCGATGCCTTGAGGTCGAGTTCGATGGAGGCGGTGCTCCCTTTGAAATCAAAACGCGTGGCGAGTTCCTTGTTCGCTTGGTTGATCGCGTTGTCGAGTTCCTGAGTG
>JBEIQV010000348.1:0-3154 GCA_040376335.1 Verrucomicrobiia bacterium
ATTTCTTCGTCTTTGATGGATTCGGCGGTGAGTTTCACGTCCTGCTTGAGCGCGAGTTTGGCCACGTCGGCCTGGTTTACGTGTGTTTCGACGAGCAGCCTCGAGAGATTGGCGATGGTCATCAAGGTGGTGCCGCTGTTCACGCTCGCTGCGGGAATGACGACCTGCCCCTCTACAACCGGCACCGTTAACACTGTGCCGTCGCCGGGCGCGATGACTTTGGTTTTCGAGAGCTTGTCCTCGACGATCTGCTTCTTCCGCTCCGCGCGCGTGAGTGCATTTTCCGAGATGAGGAATTCGGACTCCAAATTATCAAACGCTTCCTTACTCAAAAGTTTTTGCGCGAAGAGATCCTTGGCTCGCTCGAAATTCTTCCGCGCCTTGTCCACCGAAAGCTTCATTCCTTCGATTTCCGCCATCGCACTGTCGCGCTCGGTGAGGATGTCGCGGTCGTCAATCTGCACCAGCACATCACCGGTCTTCACGCGCACGCCGGGGATTACATTTAGTTTCAAAATGCGCCCGCCCACCTCTGGCTTCACGTCGAGTTGTGAAAGTGGCTGCACATCACCGCTGACTAGCACCGAGGATTCGATGTCGTGTTTGCCCACTAGCGCAGTTGCGGTGTTCGGCAGGGGTGTGGCTGTTTGCCTTGCGCCAATGCCGAACCATTGCTGGTTGTAAGAATACCAGCCCACTCCGCCGAGAGCGGAGATGAAAAGCAGGAGCGAAAGTTTCTTCATGGAAGAGTAATTGGTCAGTCGGCGATACGCTTCACGGATCTTGAAACTGCCTAGTGTCTATATTTACCACACGAGACAACCCTACGCACGTGCCCTATTTAGTAGAAATATGGGCCACGTGAACTATCATTGATTCCGGTAACATCGAAGAAGTGGTGCAGCCATTAGGAGTCGAACCTAAAACCTTCTGATTCGTAGTCAGATGCTCTATCCAATTGAGCTATGGCTGCGTTTTACCCACGAAGCGGGACGGGGAGAGAAGCACAGTGATGTTTTTGTGGCAACTGTTTCGTCGGGAAAAATGCGACGGGCCTGATGAAGCGGACTATTTCCCCAACTCCTGTGTGAGCATGTAAAGTGTGAGCTGGCCGATGATGCGGAGGCTGTCGGGGCTCAGTTTATCGAGGGTATCGCCGCCAGTGTGCCATGGCGGGTAGTCGAAATCTATGATGTCCATGGAGGGAATGCGGGCGATGATTTGGAGGGGCACATGATCATCGAGGATGGGATCGGAGTAGGTGCTCAGATGCTTGCGGGTGCCGAGTTTTTCGCCGGCGGCGAAAAGGGCGGAGGCGAGTTGTGGTGGGGTGTCACTAGGGAGTGTGATGGTGAGATTCTTGTCGCCGATCATGTCCCAGAGGATGGCGAATTGAAACTGCTTGGCGCGGCCACTTTCCCGCAGTGTGCGGGCGTAGTGGCGGCTGCCGATGAGGCCGTCGGGTCCATCGAGCGGTTCGCTGAATTTTTCCACAGCCTCCTCTCCGTCGAAAAAGACGAGTTCAAAGTGCTCAGCAAATTGTGGGGCGGTGGCTAGGACGCGGGCGAGTTCGAGTAGTGCACCGGTGGATGATGCGCTGTCGTTCGCGCCGACGAAATTGATGCCGCTCATTCGTTTTGTGTCGTAGTGTGAGCTGACGATGACGCGCTGTGTGTTTGTTGGCACGGGTTGCACTGCGGTTGCGGAGAAACGCGCGATCAGGTTCACAAACTTCAGCACGCCTTTGCCGGGCACGGGCGTTTCTTCAAATTCCTGCCGTTCGACCTGCCAACCTACGTGCTTGAGTGTATCGGCGATGTGTGTGCGTGCTTTTTCGATGGTGACGGAGCCGGAAGGACGCGCTCCGAGTGCGACTTGTGTGCGCACGTGCTCAAATGCTTTTTCTCCGGAAAATTCCTTCCACAAATCCGTCGGCGCACTGATGCGTGGCAGAGTTCGCGGTGCGATATTTGGTGCGCTTTCATTGCAGCCAATGAGCAGCAGGCAAAACGCGAGAGCGAAGATTGTTTTACAGGCGCTCAAACTTACTCTTCCTCCGGCAGGCCGATGAGTTTGAGCAAACGCTGCAAGTCGTCGTTTCCGTAATACTCGATCTCGAAGCGCCCTTTCTTTTCGCCGTGATGAAATGCGACCTGAGTGCCGA
Source organism: Verrucomicrobiia bacterium (assembly GCA_040376335.1). Lineage (GTDB taxonomy): Bacteria > Verrucomicrobiota > Verrucomicrobiia > Chthoniobacterales > Chthoniobacteraceae > SXWH01. Next base: position 2,165 of record JBEIQV010000348.1, read on the forward strand.
GGTGCTGGCGAAGACGATTTTGCAAATGGGCAATGGCCGGGTCGAGTTGCGGGCTGCTTGCTGCTCCGCGTTTGGGTTTGCGTGCGCCGTTGCCAGCGAAGTGATCTGCCATCATCTGCTCCGTTCCGCGAACGGTGAGTCCTCTACGTAGTGTTTCTTCGGCGAGTTTCAGTTGCTCCTCTGCACTCTTGGCGCCGAGGAGGACTTTGGCGTGCCCCACGGTGAGTCGCTCCTGCACAACCCACGTTTGCACCTGCGAATGGAGATCGAGCAGTCGCATCGAGTTTGCAATTGCCGCACGGCTCTTGCCGACTTTTTGCGCGATGTCTTCTTGCTTGAGCAAAAAATCTTTCGCCAGTCGCGAAAATGCGCGCGCCTCTTCGATGGGGTTGAGATCTTCGCGCTGGAGGTTTTCGATCAACGCGAGTTCGAGCACGTCTTGATCACTCGCCGTGCGAACGATGATGGGCGCGTCCTTGAGTCCTGCGCGCTGAGCTGCGCGCCAGCGACGTTCGCCAGCGATTAACTCCAGTTTTTCACCCACGCGCCGCACGATGAGCGGCTGCATGATGCCTTTTTCCTTAATGCTGTCCGCGAGTTCCTGGAGATGTTCGTCGCGGAATTCGGAACGCGGCTGCCATGGCGATGGGATGATTTGTTCGAGTGCGACCATCTGGACGCGTTCGCCCTCTTCCGCGTGCGGAGTCGGTGAGGCGACACGAGGATTGATGAGGGCGCTGAGCCCTTTGCCTAGCGCAGGTTTTACCATAGTTCGTCGATCCGTAAGTGTGCGCGGAGCGAACGGCAATCACGAAGAAAGACAAAGTGCGTAAGATTCGCTATCGAGGCGGGGTGTTGTTTGAAAAACTTACCTTCATTCACGATACAAAGCCGCACTCCGCTGCGCTGAATATGGCGTTCGACGAAGCGCTTTTACTGACTACGGATCGTCCGATGGTGCGCGTCTATCGTTGGGCAGAACCAGCGGTG
>JBEIQV010000358.1:0-2929 GCA_040376335.1 Verrucomicrobiia bacterium
CTCCCTTCCATTTCGAGATCAATGAGGCGCTTCAACTCGACGCTGTATTCCATCGGAAACTGGCGGACGAGATCGTTGACGAAGCCGTTCACGGAAAGGCTCATCGCCTGCGCCTCGGTGAGGCCGCGTTGCTGCATGTAAAAAATCTGCTCCGCCGAGATTTGCGACACGCTCGCTTCGTGCTGTGAAGAGTTGCCGGTGCCGCGCACAGTGATTGCGGGATACGTGTCGGTGCGCGAGGTGGAGTTGATGAGCAACGCGTCGCACTCGGTGTTGTTTTTGCAGCCCTTGAGATGCTTCGGAATGTGGACGAGCCCGCGATACGTCGAGCGCCCCGTGCCAACGCTAATGCTTTTGCTGACGATGTTCGATGTCGTCTCGTCCGCGGCGTGAATCATCTTCGCGCCGGTGTCCTGATGCTGGCCATCGCTCGCGAGCGCGATGGAGATCACTTCACCACGAGCTTTGCGACCTTTCAAAACAACGCCGGGATATTTCATCGTGAGACGCGAACCGATGTTGCAATCAATCCACTTCACCTCCGCCTCTACGTGGGCGATGGCGCGCTTGGTCACGAGGTTGAAAACATTCGCCGACCAGTTTTGCACGGTCACGTATTGCAGCTTCGCGCCTTTCATCGCCACCAACTCGACGACCGCCGAGTGTAGCGTTGCAGTTTCAAATTTCGGCGCGGTGCAGCCTTCCATATACATCACCTCGCTGCCTTCGTCCGCGATAATGAGCGTGCGCTCGAACTGCCCGAAATTTTCCGCGTTGATGCGGAAATACGCCTGCAACGGATGTTTCACCTTCACGCCCGGAGGCACGTAGATGAATGAGCCACCGCTGAACACTGCGCTGTTGAGCGCGCTGAATTTGTTGTCGCCGGTCGGGATGACTTTTCCGAACCACTTGCGGAAAATCTCCGGATGCTCCTTCAATCCTTCAGTGCTGCCAACGAAGATGACGCCTTGATCGCCGAGCGCCTTCTTCATGTTGGAATACACGGCCTCCGAGTCGAACTGCGCCTCCACTCCGGCGAGGAATTTTCGCTCCTGCTCCGGGATGCCGAGCCGCTCGAATGTCTTTTTCACATCATCCGGCACCTCCTCCCACGAACGCGTGGGCTTTTGACCGTTGGCCAGATAATAGCGAATGTTTTGGAAGATGATGTTTTCCAAATCGTGCGACGCCCAGTGGGTCGGCATAGGCTTGGAAAAGAAAACGTCGAGCGCCTTGTGGCGATATTCGCGAATCCAATCCGGTTCGTTTTTTACGTCGGAAATGTAATCAACCGTCGCGTGCGAGAGACCGGTGCCGGCGTCGAACGTGTGCTGCTCTGGATAGGAAAAATTCCCCGCCGTGCGGTCTATATCAATTTGCTTTGCCTGATCGGTTGCTTCGAGAAGTTCGGTGCTCATTTGTGTCTCCTTGTGTGTTTAGGCGCTCACTGCCTGAGCGATGTCGTCTTTGATCCAGTCGTAGCCCTTCGCTTCGAGTTCGAGCGCGAGTTCCTTGCCGCCGGTGTGTTCGATGCGACCACCGACGAGCACATGCACGACATCGGGCACGATGTAGTCGAGCAGGCGCTGATAGTGGGTGATGACGAGAAAGCCGCGCCCCGGGCCACGCATCGCGTTCACACCACTGGAAACGATCTTCAGTGCGTCAATATCGAGACCGCTGTCCGTCTCATCGAGGATGGCATACTTCGGCTCCAGCATGAGCATTTGTAGGATTTCGTTCCTCTTTTTCTCGCCGCCGGAGAATCCGTCATTCACCGAGCGTGCGGTAAATTTCCGATCCATTTCGAGCATGTCCATTTTCTCGTAGAGACGCGCGTAGTAATCGGTGGCCTCAAGCTCCTCGCCTTCGGGAAGACGGGCTTGGAGAGCAGCGCGGAGGAAGTTCGCATTCGAGACGCCGGGGATTTCCATTGGATATTGGAAGGCGAGAAAGAGTCCCGCACGCGAACGCACGTCGGGCTCCATGCCAAGAATGTTGACTCCATCAAGCAGCACTTCGCCCTCGGTCACTTCGTAATCGGGATGTCCGCCGAGAACTTTGCTCAGCGTGCTTTTGCCCGAGCCGTTCGGCCCCATGATTGCGTGAACTTTTCCCGCTTCGACGGTGAGATCGAGGCCGCGCAGGATTTCGGTTCCATTGGCGGCAATACGGGCGTGTAGATTTCGGATTTCGAGACTCATTTGGATTTCAGATTTCGGGCTTCGGATTTCAGATTTTTCTTTTTCGCGCACTTCGGGCATTCGCCACGAAAGGCGACTTGATGATGCGAGATGGTGATGTTTGCCGGCACCTCCCACACATCCTGCGGGCGCTTGCGCGCACGGAGCGGAAGGTCGGAAACTTCACCGCAAGTGTCGCAAAAGAAATGGGCGTGGTCTTCGAGGTTCGGGCAGTAACGCGATGGGCCGCGCTCGTGGGTGACGATTTTCACAAGGCCGCAATCGGTGAGCGTTTCGAGGCAGTTGTAGACTGTTGCCAGCGAGATATTCGGCACCTGACCACGCACTTTGGTGAAGACCTCGACGGCTGTCGGGTGATTGCGCTCGCCCATGAGCACATCATAGACGGCACGACGCTGCCCGGTCATCCGCAGTCCATGACCGTGGATGGTGTCGTCGGGAGAATGTTGATGTTGAGCGAGCGTTGCCATGGCCAGACACATTCGAGACAAGGCGACACCTTATCAAGAACAATTCCTATTTAAGTTAGCGCAGATGCCCAGCATTGCGGCGCACGCCTGTAGATGCGAGAACGCTGCTGTGTTTCACCATCTTTTGCTCATCCTCATCGCCTTCGCTTTCTCGGTAACTCCGCTTGTTGCCGCCGATACAAAGAAGCCCTCTAGCAAACCAAACATCCTCTTCATTCTCACGGACGACATGGGCTGGGCGGATCCCGGTTC
>JBEIQV010000356.1:0-2982 GCA_040376335.1 Verrucomicrobiia bacterium
AGAAAAAGACGAACTCCGGCACGACGATGGGCGAGTCGTGCGATGTGGAGGGAATGGTGGCATAGACGATCTTGAAGCGCTTGCCGCCACGGTTTGCCGTGGGCTGCTTGCTGAATGCGGTGGCGATGAGACGATTCAGCACGCCGGTGCCGATGCGTTTCTTCGCGCCGTTGCGGATTCTTTCGATCTCCAAAAAGAGCCGCTTCATGTCCTCGCCGGTCTTTGCGCTCACGAGCAGCACGGGCGCGTAGCTGAGGAAAAATAATTCGCTCACGATGCTTTGCAGCACTTCCTTCAGCGCGTCCTTATTGCCGGTGCGATCCTTGATGAGGTCGCTTTTGTTCACCGCGATGATGCACGGCTTGCGCGCCTCCTGAATCTTGCCCGCGATTTTTTTGTCCTGCGCCGTCACGCCCATCGTGGCGTCAATGACGAGGCAGCAGAGGTCGGCGCGTTTGATGTTCGATTCACTCCGCATCACACTGAAAACCTCGACGGAATTGTCCACCTTTCCACGCGGACGAATCCCCGCCGTGTCAATGAGCACGTAGTAGTCGTCGCCGCGCCGATACTGCACGTCCACAGCATCGCGCGTCGTGCCGGAGATGGGCGAGACGAGTGTGCGCGTGTCGCCGAGAATGGCATTCGTGAGCGAGGACTTGCCGACATTCGGACGCCCGACGATGGCAATGTGCAGCGGACGCTCCGGAGCGCGTTCGGTCGGCGGAACATAGGGCGGAAGCAGCTCCTCCATGTTTTCCACGAGCTTGCCGATGCCGAGCCCGTGCTCTGCGCTCGTCGTCACCACGCGATCAAATCCGAGCTTTGCAAACTCGTTCGCGTAGGAGCCGTGCTTGGCGTGATCAATTTTGTTCACGACTAAAATGATCGGCTTCTTCGCGCGCCGTAGCACCCGCGCGAGATCCTCGTCCACGTTTGTCAGCCCGGACTGCCCGTCCACGACGAAGAGCAGCACGTCGCTCATCGTCAAAGCGATGTCCACCTCCGTGCGCACCTGCACGCTGAACTCCGCATCCACGCCCTCGCCGATGCCGCCCGTATCGAAAATTGTGAACGGTGTTTCGCCCAGCCTGCACTCCGCAGGGATGCGGTCGCGTGTCACGCCGGGCTGGTCGTGGACGATGGCAATTTTTTTGCCGGCAAGGCGGTTAAAGAGCGCGGACTTCCCGACATTCGGGCGACCGACGATGGCAACAGTTCGGGACATAACCCATCAATGGCAAATGAAGTGCCCCCGTGTCGAACGCCACTTTCGACAATCGCACCGGGGCCTGTCGGGTTAGAGCGTCTTTAATTTGTCCCAAAGCTCGCGCTGCTCTGCGCTGAGCGAGGTCGGCAGGAGCACTTTTGCCTCGGCGAAAAAGTCGCCGCGCGTGTCCTTCGTGATCGGTAGCCCGCGTCCTTTGAGGCGGAACTTTTGACCCGGCTGCGTCCCGGCGGGGATTTTCAATTTCACCGATCCATCCAGCGTGACGACCTCCACTTCGCCGCCGAGCACCGCGACCGCGACAGGCACCGGCACCGGGCGGATGAGATCGCTCCCGTCCACGCGGTAGTCGGCGTGCGGAGTGAGCTTCACGTTTAAATACAAATCGCCACGCTCGCCGCCGCCAAAGCCCTCGCCCCCCTGCCCGGTGAGGCGGATTTTTTGCCCCGCGCGAACGCTCTTCGGCACTGTAACATTTATCGTCTCCACACGTCCGCCACGGTCTATGCCGAAAGCTTTTTTTCCGCCATGCAGCACTTCTTCGATGGTGACGGGCAGATCAAATTCCACATCCTCACCGGGTCGCGCTGCGTTGCGGCGTTTCTTTCCACGCCCGCCAAAGAACATCTCGAAAAAGTCGCCCGCTCCTTCGCCTCCGCCAAAATCAAAACCGCCATTTCCAGCGGAATGCTGCCAGCCGGGTGGCGGTCCCTGCCTGCCGGGCTGGTTCCAATCCGCACCGAGTTCGTCGTAGCGTTTGCGTTTTTCGGGATCGCCGAGCACCTCGTTCGCCTCGTTGATTTCCTTAAATTTCGCCTCCGCAGATTTCTTGTCCTTCGCCACATCCGGATGATGCTGCCGCGCGAGTTTACGGAAGGCTTTGCGGATGTCGTCCTGCGTCGCCGTCTTTGTGACACCGAGAATTGCGTAGTAGTCCTTGAATTGCACGGGGCCGATGAAAGCGAAAGCGCGCCGCGCATCAACACCACAAACGCATTACGCAATCGAGCGATCCTGCGGATAAGAGATTGCTGAGGCGCGGGGTTGGTGGAAAAAGAGCGCTGCACCATTTTATGACCATGACTGAAATTCCGAAACTCATCTCCGCCGAAGGCTGGCACGTCCTCCATCTTTTTTACAAAGTCGAACACGGCCAGTGGGCGATGCTCGACTCCGAGGACAAGATGGTCGCACGCACGAAGCTCAGCGACCTCATCCAGGAAATCCGCGCCACGGAAGGCGCACAGATTCTTACTTTCTCGATGGTAAGCCCAAAGGCCGACATCGGTTTCATGCTGCTTTGCGCCGACCTACAACTCGCAAACTCGCTGGAGAAACGCCTCACACTTTCACTCGGACCGGACGTGCTCATGCCTGCGTATAGCTTTTACTCGATGACCGAGCGCAGCGAATACACCTCGACCGAGGAGGAATATGTCGCCGAGCTGAAAGGCAAGGGACTCACCGAGGGCACGCCGGATTTCGACAAGGCGCTCGGGGAATGGCGCACGCGCATGGACCATTATCTCAAGCACCGGCTTTATCCCGTGCTCCCGCCGTGGGAGGCGATGTGTTTTTACCCGATGAGCAAACGCCGGGGCACCGACAACCAAAACTGGTATGGACTCACGCATGAGCAGCGCAAGGAACTCATGGGTGGCCACGCACGCGTGGGCCGCAAGTGGGCGGGAAAAATCCTCCAACTCGTCACCGGCTGCACCGGCCTCGATGATTGGGAATGGGGCGTCACGCTG
>JBEIQV010000379.1:0-2648 GCA_040376335.1 Verrucomicrobiia bacterium
CGACTTGCGCAGACGTTACTCCGCTGTAAGTCAGAAACTGCTCGAATTGGTGCGAGCCGATGTCAGTGAGGATGCCCCCGCATTTTTCCCGACTCCAAAACCACGCAGGGCGTGTTGCCGGGTTGCTGCGGTGAGGGCCGATGCCCATGACTTGCACGATACGCCCGATGGCGCCCTGCTCGATCAATTGTCCCGCCCGCACGCTAGCCTCCACGTGGAGGCGCTCGCTGAAATAGACCATGTATTTTTTCCCGGTGCGCGCGACGGTGGCGCGTGCATCTGCGAGCTGGCCCAGTGTGGTGAAAGGAGTTTTGTCGGTGAAGTAATCACGACCCGCGTCGAGCACGCGGCAGCCGAGCGGACCGCGTTCGTTGGGGATTGCGGCGGCGGCTACGAGGCGCACATCGGGTTGTTCGAGCACTTCGTCGAGCGAGCGAAGTGGTTGTGCTGAGGGGAACTTTTCGCGGAATTTCTCCACCTTCACCGGGTCTGGATCGAATACATAGCGGCACTCGCCCCCGGCTTCTGTGAGTCCCTGACACTGGCCGTAGATGTGCCCGTGCTCCAAGGCGGTGGCAGCAAATACGAACTCGCCCGGTTCCACCACGGGCACGGGTTTCCCGACAGGGGCGTAGTTCATTCCATCGGACTTTTGGTGAGACATAAAATCGGCATACTCGGCGGGGCGGAAAGGTGCAAAATTTTTCACAAAAAAAGCCCTTGCCATGCCTATGGGCGGGTATCTCCTCCGGATTGTCGCGACTAAACAGCGCGGCAGAAGGGTGGGGATGACTGGGTCGGATTCTGGGGGGAACAACCGATTCGGCTCCCCACCCTTCTGCTGATTTTCGAGGGAGGCGAGCGGGCTAAGCGAAGAACTCAGCGACCTTCGCGATGACGTAGTTCTGCTGTTCAGCAGTCAGCTCTGGAAAAATGGGCAGCGCCAGTGTTTCGCGCGCGGCCCGCTCTGATTCAGGGAAGTCGCCTTCGCCGTAGCCAAGATCGCGGAAGCACGCCTGCTGGTGGAGTGAAAGCGGGTAGTAAATTTCCGTGGCTACGCCTGCGCTGGTGAGATGCGAGCGCAGAGCTTCACGCTTTGGCGTGCGCACGATGAATTGGTTGTAGATATGATGGTTTGCCAGACCGCTCGCCGCCCATGGCTCGACGGGCAGCGTGAGCGGGAGACCGGCGAACGCCTTTCGATAAACTGCGGCGCGCTCACGACGACCCGCGCTCCATGCATCGAGGTGCGGGAGCTTCACGCTGAGCACAGCGCTCTGGATGGCATCAATTCGGAAGTTGCCGCCGATCCATTGGTGGTAATAACGCACCTCCATGCCGTGATTGCGAAGGGCACGCAGTTTTTTGGCGAGTGTGTCGTCGCGACAGACGACCATTCCGGCGTCGCCAAAAGCGCCGAGGTTTTTTGTCGGGTAAAATGAAAACCATCCCGCCTCGCTGATGGCTCCAGCGCCACCAAGCGGATGGGACGCGCCGAGCGCTTGCGCTGCGTCTTCGAGAACTGGGATACCGTGCGCTTTTCCTAACTCCACAAACGCCGCCATGTCCGCGCAGCAGCCGTAAAGATGCACAGGCACGATGGCCTTTACGTTGGGCGTCTTTTTCAAAACCTCCGCCGCCGAGCGCGGGCAGAGATTGTAAGTCACAGGATCGATATCCGCAAAAATGGGCCGCGCTCCTACGCGTGAGATGCAACTCGCCGTGGCAAAAAATGTGTATGGCGTGGTGAGCACCGCATCGCCCGGCCCGATGCCCAGCGCCATGAGTAGCATGAGTTGCGCGTCCGTCCCGCTGCTGCACGCTATGGCGTGCGGCGCACCGCAGTAGGCGGCGACGGCTTTTTCAAAGGCTTCTGTCTTCGGCCCGAGCACGAGCGCCTGCGAATCGCACACCTCCTCGATGGCGGACATGAACTGTTTTTTGAGCGGCGCGTATTGTGCGCGGAGATCCAAAAGCGGGACTTGCATGGTGGAAACAGACGCGAACCGGGCGTATCGCGTCGAGATTGTTCTTCACGAAAACGGTTTGCTCCCGCAATTGTCGCACACTTTTACTGCACAATATGCCCACGACACTCCTCAAACTTTCCTGCCCTGATCATGTGGGACTGCTCGCCCGGCTGACCGCATTCATTGCTGATCACGGAGGGAATCTCGATGAAGTGCATCAGTTCACCGACTTGGAAGCGGGATGGTTTTTCACGCGAATGGCAATCGAGACGCAGACACTGCGCGTGCCGTTGGCGGAATTGCGTGCTTCATTTGCGCCGGTCGCTGCGGAACTGGGCGCGCAATGGAGCATCCGACGCGAAGGCGACAAGATGCGCGTTGTGCTCATGGTTTCACGACTTGGGCACTGTCTTTCGGAATTGCTCTGGCGCTGGAGGGCGGGGGAATTGGGCTGCGACATCGCGTGCGTGATAGGAAATCACGAGGACTTCCGTGAGGTCGTCGAACGTGAGGGGATTCCTTTCCACTACGTGCCAGTGAGCGCGGAGGGAAAGGCGGTGGCCTTTGAAAAGATCGAGCGACTGTGGGAAGAAGCTGGCGCGGATTTGGTAGTGCTCGCGCGTTACATGCAGGTGGTGCCCGAAGAACTTTGCGCACGGTGGGAGGGGCGTGTGATCA
>JBEIQV010000097.1:0-10868 GCA_040376335.1 Verrucomicrobiia bacterium
GACATCCGTAGGATGGAAAGTCGTGGGGTCGCCGAGTTCTATCAACGCCTCGATTTCGTCATCGGTGAAATCGTGGCAGATGGCGATGGCCTTGAGCTTGTCGTGAAGTGGATGGTTGGCGCTCATAGTGTGGATAGGACTACGACCGATCCCACCGCATCAAGCAAGAATCGCTTTTACAATTTTGCCATCCCCCGCCCCTCTGTGAACGCCGTGCGTGGTTGTAGTTCTCGCGCCAAGCTGCCAAGGCGCAAAGAGACTGCCGGTTTGCCGCGCACGGAGTTCACAGCGTTCACAAAGAGGAAGCGCCTGCCACAAAGAAAACGCCCAAGCCAGCACCAACGCTGCGAATCCATGCCAGCCTAGGGCATCGCCCCAGGTTTCCGAACGGAATGAAACAAAGCCATGTAGGGGCGCGGCACATTGGGGCGTTACGCCTATGACGCTCCAATCCACCAAGATGAACGCGCAAAACCTTTCCGCTCGACAGAAAACACCCGCACCACTTCCCTTCTCTTCCACAATCACCAACCTCCATGATGCCAACATTCATCCACCAACAACCTCTGTCCGTTTGCGGCATGGAAAGATGTTAGGCAACTCCGCACGCCTTCCCTGAATTGATGCCAAAGCTTCCACCAGTGCCGAAGACATTCACGAGCGTTATCGCCGAGCGACGGCTCTCAGTCGAGTCGCCGAGCGGTAGTCGCGCCGTTCGTGTCCAGATTGGCGCGCCGATTCAAGATGTCCCAACGGTATCCGGCTTCGACTGGAGATGCCCAATTCGCTTTACAGGACACTCGTCGCGTCGGCGGACTTTCCAGGCATTCGGTGCCGACTCACTTCAGAGTCTCATCCACGCAATAAAGCTTATTCAGACAGAGCTCGATTCTATCGAGCGGAGTCCCAATACACGCCTTTTCTGGTTCGACGAGCTAGCCCACGGAGTTCCTTACTTTGAGCTCTCCACTACATAATCCAACGTCGCCTAACTTGGGGTCGTTAGCCATGAAGAAGCCGCTCATCGTCGCTGGTATTGCTCTGGGCTTGGCTTTGTTGGTTGGTATTGGCGCAATCGCATGGGAAGCGTTCACCATTACTGACCCCTACTTGGTCAAGCCCCTGACATCTTCGCCCGCACCGGCTGGCGCGAGTGTAGGTCATTCCGTTGGCGGCGGCTCGCGCACTTTGTCCGTCGTCAGCAGCAACGATATTGTGGTCGTGGCAGACCCTAGGGTGTCCTTCAAGTATGTGGTGTTGTGGTTGGTCGAGCGCCCCAGAAAATCCAGAGCGAGCACACTGATGGAATACAGATGCGAGTTGCCAAAGTATGCAGCCGCAGACCACATCAATCCCATTGGTTCGCGGATACCACCCAAGATTCAGCAGGTTGCTGATGGAGGTCAGTGGTGATCATGGCTCCTGAATAACAGGAAGAGAAAGATGTTAGGCTGATTCCATGAACTTCATTTTCCGAATTGTCGCAGACAGCCTGGACTGGGTCGCCTCGGTTACTGGATTTTCCTACAACGAGATCAACATTATCGCTTACTACCTCATTCTCCCCTTTTTCTATGTGGTGCTGGTTGACCGCATCTTCAAGAAGCACTTCTTGAAGATTTCATATGTCGTGGCCTGGGCGGTTCTGATTCTTTGCATCCCGGACTTCAGAGTGTTCTCAGACGCGCTATTTCAGCTTTCCGTTGATTTTCTCTTACTCTTTGGGGGCGTCGGTTTGAACTATGTCGCGGCCTCTGTCGTTATTTGCGTCATCCTACCCGGAATAGCGTTCGTGACGCTTTTGATGTTTGCGTTTCCCACGCTGCGCCAAAAACTGTTTCAACAAAATGACCACACGGATTGAGGGGCGGACTGATTATTTACGTCTCCACTTTTCAAAGCCCCACGAAGGCTACGGCGCCTTAGGCAAGAATCCCTTTAACAATTTTGCCTTCGTTGGTCGGGCCGATGAGGCGGTTGTTGAGGCCCTGATAGCGGTAGTTCATTTGATACGGATCAAAACCGAGCTGGTGTAATATGGTCGCCTGCAAATCGCGGACGCCGACTTTGTTTTCGGCGATGTGATAGCCGAGTTCGTCGGTCGCGCCGTAGTTGATTCCGCGTTTGATGCCGCCGCCGGTCATCCACATCGTGAAGCAATGCGGGTGGTGGTCGCGCCCGAGGGCCTTGCTGCCGCCGCGCGCTTCGTTCATCGGCGTGCGGCCAAATTCCCCACCCCACACGACCAGCGTGCTGTCGAGCAAACCGCGCTGTTTCAAATCCTGCACGAGCGCGTAGCACGCTCGATCGGTCTGGAGACACTTTTTTGGGAAAGCATTCATCAAGTCGTCGCTCGAACCGGTGCCGTGGATGTCCCAGCCCCAGTCGAAGAGCTGCACAAAGCGCACGCCTTTTTCGATGAGGCGGCGCGCGAGTAGGCAGTTGTTGGCAAAGCTCCCCTCCCCCGGCTTTGCGCCATACATCGCGAGCGTCTCCGGCGTTTCCTTTGCGATGTTGAACGCATCCGGCACGCTCGCCTGCATCCGGTAGGCGAGTTCGTATTGCTCGATGCGCGTGACGGTCTCCGGATCGCCGAACAACTCCGCTTCGCCTTGATTGATCTTTTTCAACGCATCCAGCGAACGCCTGCGCGTCTCGCGACTCATGCCTGCGGGGTCGCTCACGTAGAGAACGGGATCTCCGACCGCGCGGCACTGCACGCCTTGATAAGCGCCGGGCAGAAATCCATTCGCCCAGCACGCCTTGCCGCCCGTGGGATCGCTGCCGCCGCTGAGCAGCACGACGAAGCCGGGCAAATCCTGATTTTCCGTGCCGAGCCCGTAAGACACCCACGAGCCCATCGAGGCCGAGCCGTTGCGCATGTTGCCGGTGTAGATCATCAATTCCGCAGGCGCGTGGTTGAATTGATCGGTGTTCATCGAGCGGATCACGCACAGGTCGTCCGCCATCTTCGCCATGAACGGAAGCTTCTCGCTCACCCACGTCCCGCTTTGTCCGTATTGCGCAAATTTGTAGGGCGAACCGAGCAGCTTGGGCTTGCCCTTGATGAATGCGAACTTCTCGCCCTTGAGGAAATTCTCCGGGCAATCCATCCGGTCTTTCGCTTTCAGCTCCGGCTTCCAGTCGAACATGTCGAGCGAAGGCGGCGCGCCGCTCATGGAAAGATAAATCACCGCTTTCGCCTTCGATGGCAGCGGCGGCGCTTTCATCGCGAGCGGATTTCCCGAAGACGCCGCGCTCGCGTGGCCGATGAGGGATTGCAGTGCAATCGCACCAAGACTGAACTGCCCCGTGGTGTTCAAAAATTGGCGGCGTGTCTGCGAGTGGAGCTGGTGGAGATTCATGCGGTTAGTTTTTCATCAGGACGCCATCGAGACTCAGCAGCGTATTCGCGACGACAGTCCATGCCGCGAGTTCGGCGGCATCCGCGCCCTGCGGCAGAGGCAGGGCTGCGTTCGTGGCGAGTTGTGTGGCTGCGGCTGTGTTGACTTTATAGTTCGCGAGTTCGGCGTCGTAGAGTTCGCGGAGCGCGGCAACTTGCGCATCGGTCGCCGGACGACACAGACAAAGCTCAAGCGCCCAGCGAACGCGCGATGCCGTATCCCATTTCGCATCGCTCACGATGCGGCGCGCGAGCGACTGAGCACACTCGACGAAAACTGGATCATTCAATGTGACCAGCGCCTGCAATGGCGTGTTCGTCGGCATCCGGCGAATGGTGCAGCTTTCGCGACTCGGCGCATCAAAGGTGAACATCGTGGGATTCGGTGCGGTGCGCCGCCAGAACGTGTAAAGCCCGCGACGAAAACGATCCTCGCCCTTGCTGGTCGGGTAGCCGTTTTGTCCGTCATTGAAAGCCACGCTCCACAATCCGCCGGGCTGCGGCGGATACACGCTGGGCCCACCCATTTTTCGGCTAAGCAATCCCGACAGTGCGAGCGCCTGATCGCGCAACGCCTCCGCCTCCAACCGCCGTCGCGGGTAATGTGAGAGCCAGCGATTGCGCACATCTTTTTGCGCAGCAACGGCGCTCACCTTCGACGACTGGCGATACGTTTGCGACGTGACGATGAGCCGCAGCAGCGCCTTCACATCCCAGCCAAGTCCGCCGCTTGCCTTCGGCGCTTGAAATTTCACAGCGAGCCAGTCGAGCAACTCGGGGTGACTCGGGAACTGCCCCTGAGTGCCGAAGTCCTCCTCCGTCTCCACGAGTCCCGTGCCAAAAATCTGCGCCCAAAAACGATTCACCGCCACACGCGCAGTCAGCGGATTGTCCGTGCTGAAAATCCAGCGAGCGAGCGCAAGGCGGTTCATCTCCTCGCCCTGCGCGAGTTTCGGAGGAGGCGCAAATGCAACCGGCATAGCGGCGGCAACCTCATCGCCGGGCGCGAGGAAATTTCCCTTGTTCAGAAAAAATGTTTTGCGGCGCTTGTCCGCCGTGCGCTCGCGCATGATGGGCAGTTCCACCGATTTGATTTTCGCCATCTGCGCCCGCTTGCCTTCGATTTCCTTCGCAGCGGTGGCAAAGATTTTCGACTTCGGTCGGAAGAATTCCTTCAGCTCCGTGCGCTGCTGCGGCTCGCGTTCGCTCGGCTCCAGTGCGAGCGTGGCAGCGATGTTTGCGGGAAGGTCGCGATCCTTTGTGGGCGGTAACACATCCGCGAGCGGTGCAATTTTTGCCTCCCATTGATGCAACTCCGCCTCGAATGCTTCCGATGCAACCCCGCCCCTTGCCTCGATTGCTGCGATCTCCGCATTCAGCTTCGCACGCTGCTCCTCCTCGCCCTTGGTTTTCACCGGCATCCGTGGCGACTCGTCCTCGTGGTCGGCATCCTCCGTTTGATTAAACACAGCGAAGAGCTGGTAATACTCCTTTTGCGAAATCGGATCGAACTTGTGCGTGTGGCACTGCGCGCAACCCGCCGTCAGCCCCATCCACACCTGCATCGTCGTCGCCACGCGATCCTTCACCGCCGCCACGCGATATTCCTCATCGTCCGTGCCGCCCTCCACATTCGTCATCGTGTTGCGATGAAAACCCGTCGCCACCATTTGCTCCTGCGTCGCGCCCGGCAGCAAATCGCCAGCGAGCATTTCCGTGCTGAACTGATCATACGGCACGTTGCGAATCAGCGCGCCAATCAGCCAGTCACGCCACGGCCAGACGTTCATACGGAATTTGTCCGATCCATACCCCGTCGAGTCCGCATAGCGTGCGAGGTCGAGCCACATCCGCGCCCACTTTTCACCGTAGGCGCTCGATGCGAGCAGCCTTTCCACCGCGTTCTCGTAGGAGACGGACGCTGCTTCGCTGGCGATAACGGAAATCTCCTCCGCCGATGGAGGCAGCCCCGTGAGGTCGAGCGAAACGCGCCGCAGCAACGTCAACTTCTCAGCCTCGGGCGACTGCACCATCCCCTGCTCCGTGAGCTTTGCCGCGATGAAGTTATCCATCTCGTTGCGCGCTTTCGCACCCGCTGGCAGCGACGCCACCGCGTGAGCCTGCGGTTTTACAAACGCCCAATGCTGCGAATACTCAGCGCCCTGCACGATCCACTTGCGCAAAATCTCCGCCTCGGCGGCAGTCAGCGGCTTGTCCTCCTTCGGTGGCGGCATCATCTCCTCCTCGTCCTTGCTCGTGATGCGCAGCATCATCTCACTCTTCGCAGGGTCGCCCGGCACCACCGCGCGGAGGCCATCACGATCCAGCAGCGCATCCTCCCGCACATCCAGACGCAACTTCGCCTTGCGCGCCTTTTCATCCGGCCCGTGGCAGTGAAAGCACTTGCTCGAAATCACCGGCAGCACATCGCGCCGGAAATCCACGCCTTTTACCGGACCCGGCTCCGCGAGAACGAAGGCGGGAACCAAAGTTACAGCAAGTTTGACGAAGCGAAATAACATGGGCAGGCGTGAGGATAATCTGCCCGCAGCATTTCTGTGAGGAAAGCTTTCGTGCAATCTACCGCGACATGGACGCGATGGACAAAACGGACGCCTCCTATTCTTCGGCAGTCATTTTTCACCCACCGCTTGCCACTTTTCAAAGTGCCTCCTATTTTCCGCCGCATGGATTACGAAAAACTCCGCGCCATCTCCTTTCTCAGCGAACTCACGGACGACGAACTCGCCGAGTTCAAGAAACTCGTCACCGACAAGGAATGCCGTCCCGGCGAACGCATCTTGGAGGAAGGCGTCGCACCCACCGCTTTCTACATCGTCGCCGATGGAGTCGTCCACGTCCGCCGCCGCGCCAACACCCGCGAAATGCTCCTCGCCCGCCTCGGATCCGGCGCATTCTTCGGCGAGATCAATCTCTTCGATCCCGGCCTCGCCACCGCCAGCATCTACGCGATGAAAACCACCCGCCTCGCCATCATCCCCTACGATCTTTTCCGCAACTACATGGAAACCAACCCCACCGCAGGCTACAAAATCGCCAGTGGCCTCATGACCGAAATGTCCCGCCGCCTGCGCGCCACCAGCGCCCGCCTAGTCAACTCCGTCTTCTGGTCGGACAAGGCCGGAACGTAGTTGAAGGGGATGGTGCGCGGTGCAGGTTTCGAACCTGCGACCCCTACCGTGTCAAAGTCCCTATCCCCTCTTTAGAAAATTCGCCTCTCTGTAGAAGTAGCGACATGGAGCCATGCAGACCCATGAAAAGTGGCAAGGTGTTACAGTAAAGTGTTACAGAGACACTTTTCTTTAGATGTGGTGCTCGTAAGCTTGATGTCTCCACGTGGAGACACGGGCCGAAGATTGAGTCACGGACACCGGTGTTCTGAGGCTACAAATGGCGGTTTCCCTCGACACCGAAAAACCGACCCTGCCAAAGTCGCACTGTGAGATTGTTCGCTCCAACGAAAGCCGAAACCGCTCTGCTTGAGCCCTTCTCCGGGCTGCCGTTGGAGCGCATTCACCTCCCGAAAACCCCAGAGGCGATTAAGCGGGCCGGTCGGGAAATTTTGCAGTCGGGTCTTGTTGGTTTTGATACAGAATCGAAACCCACCTTCAACGTCGGCGAGCAAAGCAGAGGGCCCCATGTCGTTCAGTTCGCTCTCCGGAATCAAGCGTTAATCTTCCAACTCCACCTGCCGGATTGCCGGGATCTCGTGTCCGACCTGCTCCAGTCCGAACAGGTTCTAAAGGTCGGCTTCGGATTGAGGAACGACCGAGGACAGATCCGAACGAGGCTCAGCGTTTCACTCCGAAACATCATCGACCTCGACCACGTCTTCCGTAAGCAAGGCTACACGAAACAGATCGGTGTCCGTGCGGCGGTCGGCGTTGTGCTCAAACAAAACTTCGCAAAGTCAAAAAGTGTGACCACCAGCAACTGGGCTGCGGTTGATCTTACCCCGAGGCAATTGCTCTATGCGGCCAATGACGCCTTTGCGGCCCTCCGAGTTATGGAGGCACTGAACCTGAGCGATGCAAAGGTGGCAGACGATGTGAGAAAGCACGTTTGAAAACTAAACCGTGAAACGATCCAGGCACCAAAAGCAGAAGTTCATCCGCAGATTCCCCGGATACGAAGCGATGGTGAATATGCCGCCGCTCTCCCATCGTCCTGATCCCTCCGTGCCTTTCCGTGCGGAAAATTCCCAGGTGCTGCGCTTCCTCACAAACATGGGTTACACCCTCATTGAGGCCCGCAGGATGTTCGCCAACGCACGACTTCCAGCTTACAACGTCGTGACCCTCAACCCGAAAACAAACCTATGGCAGGGCACTGGCGATACATCCAAAATTTACGAGAAAATGCGGGAGTGCTCCGCCGGCAAAAGACAGACATGAATTGTTCAGATGCACTCTACTGGTGAAAATCAGAGTGCACTTTGATAGCTCAATCTACCTTCCATTCGCCGCTTCGCGTTTCAGTTATCGGGGTCTTGTCTGTCTCGCGCATCTCTTCTCGCTGCTGGGCGAGGACGCGGGTTTTCTACGAAGACTTTTTGGCCTTCGCGTTGGCGATGGCGGCGCGGGTGTTGTTGATGGCGGTGAGTTCGGGGATGAGTGCGTTGTAGCGGGCGAAGAGGGTGTTGAATTCGCGGCGCAGGTCGGCGATGGCGATGTTGAGTGCTCTGTCGAGATCGGCGGCTTCTTTCTGGCCGATTTGCTTTGTTGGTGTTTCGACGGGGGCGAGGGCGATGCCGATTTGCTTGCGACGGTCGGCGATGAGGGCTTCGTTCTTTTCGATCTCGGCGGCGAGATCCTTTGAACGTGCGGCATAGGGGGCGGCGTCCATCTGCGCTCGCATGGTGCGGTTTTTCTGGTCGAGGTAGGCGATACTTTTGCGCAGGCCGGCTTCGGTTTCCTTGCGCTGACGGTTGGTGACTCCGGTGAGGCGCTGGTTCTGTTCGTAGTCCTCATTGACGCCGTAGGTCGTGCCATACCAGTTGGAGCCTGTGGCGCTGTAACGATCGTAATCTTTGTGGGTCGGGAGTGATTTCTGGATTTCGAGAATCTGTGCGACGCGCTTCTCGATGCGTGCATCGAACACAGCGATACCACGGCGTTTTTGCTCCTCGGTGAGGTTGATGGTGGGGCGGCGCAGTTCCTCCTGCAAGGTGGCGCGCTTGTTCCGGTAGTATTCGATGTTGCGCTTGAGGGCGGTGATGTTCTGTTCCTTCATCCGGGCGACTTTGGTGCGGGAATCTTTCGAGTCGGCGATGGAGCGGAGCCCGTCCACGAGCGCGTCCACGCGGGCCTCGATGCGTCCGTCTATGGCTTTGAGTTCGTCGCGGAGCAAAGTGGCGCGCTGCTCGCGGGCGGCGAGGACGGCTTCCCACTGTGCGATGTTCGGGGCTGGGGCGTTTGGCTGCGCTGCGAGTGCGGCGGTGGCCGTGAGGAGGAAAATGGAGAGGATGCGGGTGGCTTTCATGGATGTCTAGTTGGTGAGGATGGTGAAGTTCGGGTTCGCTTTTCGCACTGCGGGCTCGTCGGTGACGATCACGGTGGCTCCGGGTGTCAGGGTGTCGTAGAGTTTGGCGGCGAATTCCGGATTAAAGCGGACGCGCTTTGCCAAATCGTCGAGGTTGCCGCCGCGTGTGCTGCTGTTGCTGGCCACGGTCATCCATTTCCGCGCGGGGCGATTTGGCGCCCACCAGCTTGGTTTTTCGGTGACGCCATCGGTTACTAGCACTATTTTGTAAAAAAGTGCCGCTAGTCCGTCTCCGTCACGGCTTCGTAATGTGCGGCGCTGCCTGCGTCCATGTGAACCCGCCGAGACGCACACTACTCCTTCATTTCACGAATCGCATCGAGCTCCTTCATCACGCTCTCTCGTAATTTTTCCCGCCGTTCCTGCTTCTGCACCGCTTGCAGAATCAGACTGCGCTCCAGTCGAGTCTGCGGCATGGACTGGATGTGACTCCATTCTTTCGGGTTTTTTTCGATGTAAGCGGCAATCTTCACGTTCGCCACACTGTGCACCGAAGTCCCCCCCTCCCTCATTCAATATGCCTTTTCCACATCTCGTATTAGGCACGGAAACATCGTGTCAATAGATACCAAGCCATCCCAGCGAATGACGCCGACGAGTGGGCGATTGGGTGCGACTTGTGGAGTATCAGTCGCGAGAACGGCAGCGCCTATTGCGAGCAGCAAGGTGGTGAGGAGTTTGCATTCCATGAGAGTTCCGTGACCTATCTCCACAGCGGTTCGATTTGTTCGGCGTTCCACTTGTCCCAGAGCGCTGACAGTTGCTGTAGGCGGGCGGGTTCTTGGGTGGCGAGATTTCGGGTCTCGCTGATGTCATGCGTGAGGTCGTAGAGTTGCCACTCCTTGCCATCGCGAATGAGTTTCCAGTCGCCGAGACGCAGGGCGTTCTTTTTGCCGACGCGCCAGAACAGTGGACGCTCGGGCAGTTGCGTGGTGTTGCCGGTGAGCAAGGGCATGAGGTTGATGCCGTCCAACGTGGCTTTTGCTTTGGTCGAAGGTTCTGTAGCTGAAGCTCCAGTTACTTTCAACGCGGTCGCGGTGGCGTCGATGGACGCCACAGGTGCCTCCACCACCTGACCGGCGTTGATGTGATTCTTCCACGACGCAATGAAGGGCACGCGAATGCCGCCATCCCAGAGTTCGCCTTTGCCACCGCGCAACGGAGCATTGCTGGAGGTAAGTTCTTGGGTGGGGCCGCCGTTGTCGCTGAAGAAAACGACGAGCGTGTTCTCTTCGATGCCGCTGCCACGAAGTTGAGTGAGCACCTTGCCCACGCTGTCATCGAGATGCGCGAGCATAGCGGCGAAGATGCGGCGCTGGATGTCTTCGATGTGCGCGAACTTCTTCAGGTAATCGTCCGTGGCCTGCATGGGGCTGTGGACGGTGTTGTAGGCGAGATAAAGAAAGAACGGTTGTGCGGAATACCGGGCGATGAAATCACAGGCTTCGCGCGTGAAGGCATCGGTGAGGTTCGCCTGTTCATCCACGGGCTGACTGCTGCGCAGCAACGGATTGTCGGTGTCGTATTCGTGTTCGTTGGTGTTGAGATGCGTGCTCCACACGATGCGGCCATCGGGTGACGTCCACCGGCCCTGACCGCCATCCGGCAGGGTCTTGCGGCGCAGCCAGGTTGTGACGCCCTGCCACGGCGACTGGACATAGTAATGCCCCTCGTGCAAAAAGCCGAAGAACTCATCAAAGCCACGCCGCTGCGGATGAAACTCTGCCGTGCCTCCGAGATGCCACTTGCCCACCAATCCCGTCGCATAGCCCGAGTCGCGCAGTCGATCCGCCACGGTCTTCTCCGCGACTGGCAGGCCAATGCCCGGCGCAGCGTTCTTCGCGCCGATGGGATTGAACTCAAAACCGAACCGCGTCTGGTAGCGCCCGGTCATCAACGCCGC
>JBEIQV010000418.1:0-1903 GCA_040376335.1 Verrucomicrobiia bacterium
CCTCGATTTTTCCATCTTTCAAACGTCCCATCGTGTGGACCAGTCCGCGCTCGGCCGGTGTGACGTAGCGGAGAAACGGCGGGGCTAGTCGCGGACTTTCAGCGAGCACTTTTGCAAACGGTTCCGGCGGTGCTTTGCGTTCGAGGATTTTTGCGGAGTTACTCACCATGAGCAGTTCCGAGAGATTCGTGCTGGTGTGCGATAGGTCGTCGAGCAGCACATAGCGCACGCGCCTTTCGCGAAGGATTGTGGCGGCTTCAGCGGGGTTTTCGGTCAGAAAAAAGCGCGCGCTGTCGAGGATGCCAGCGAGACTTTGATGGCTTGTTCCAGAAACCCCAGGCTGTCCGGACCAATATGCGATTTGCGGAGACGCCCACCACGGTGCGAGGAAAGCGCCGGGTTCACGCATGAACGTCGCGACTCTGCGCCATTCGTCCTGCACAGAGCGTCGCCATACGCGTAACTCGCGTTCCTCTTCGCTCGGGTGCAACATCCCCGACCACGCGAAAGTAATCGGCACCATTGCCAAAATGCCTGCAACCCAACCTGCCCAGTGGATTCGTAACGAAGCCAGTTGCCACGGCAATGAAACGGTGAGTGCCAGCGCGAGGTAGTAGCCCCAGCGCATCTGCCAGACGGTGAGGCAGAGCATCGTTAGCACCAGCAGCAGCAGTCCGCGAGCGCGTGAATCTATGCGTCCTGCAAACCACAGTGCTACCGGTGCGAAAAGCCACAGTGCGCCGAACCAATTCCACACGCGATTGCCGCGTAAATCGAGGGACATCAGCTCGCTGATTGTCCTGCTCCACGCTGCGAAGTGTCCGCGCAAAGTCGTGTCGGGTAGCGAGAGACGCCAGCCGTCCAAAAACAGCGCCATCAATATCACTGCGCCGAGCGCAATCCATCTCCCCCGCACGGCACGCGCGATGAGTGCGGTGCGATTGAATAAAACATGCCGCCCAATAGCGCCTGCAAAGAACAGCAGCGGCTCGTAGAGCGAAACCCAGAGGGCGATGCCCCACGCTACGCCAGCAACGATCGCCCAACGTCGCGCGAGCCGCGCGGGTGTTCCGAGATCAGCCAGTGCCAGTTCTGCACAAACTGCCACGGCGAGCAGGAAAATGAGCAGCGACTGATGATCCGGACGTCCGAGTTCCATGCCCTGCACGAGTATGGGACTCAGTGCGAAAAACAGTAACATCAGCGGACGAAACGGCAGCCGCATCCATCCGGCCCAGCACCAGAGCCATAGTGCTGTCGCGACGGCGAGCAGCGGGGAAACAAGCGCGCCAGCAAGATCCAGCGACTGCCCGTGCATTCGGCTTTCACCTTTCCAGTCCACAATTCGCAGCCCGGCCTCGGTGACACATTTCAGCCCCGCAATCAGCCAGTCGAACGGCGCAGTGGTATGAGGTGTCGTGCCCTGCGGCCAGTTCTCGAAATCATGATGCCGGATGACCATCTGTCCTTCGCAAACCATCTTCACGCGTGTCATGCGTGAGTAGCAGTCACCTTCGAGAAAATAGATGCGCCCGTCCGCGTGAAAAACATCCGCGCTGTTGTAGCAGCGTGCTGCGAAAGTGAGCACGAGGAGCGCGAGCAAGACGAGCCGTGGGAGCCAACTTTTGAGCACCGGGTGCATCGCGCTCATTGTCAGTTTTTCACGCAGCGAAAGCCAATCCACGCAGCGGAAAAGCCCGGCTCTTCGCGTCCGCGAGTGGATACGCGAAAATCCACATCCGTGCTCAGCCACGATCCGCCACGCACCACGCGTTTCCACACGCCGGGCTCCGTTGGGTCATTACTCACGTCGGGGCCTTGCGGATTTTTGTGCGCGGCACGGTCTGGGTTCGGGCGCAACTCGCCGTAGTAATCGGCAGCAAACCAATCGGCGCACCACTCC
>JBEIQV010000230.1:0-5423 GCA_040376335.1 Verrucomicrobiia bacterium
ATATTGGCCAAGCAAACAGTGGCAGTCTGGCAATGAAATCCGTATTTTCGGCGCATGGCTGCAACCATTCCGCCTTACGAATCTATTTTCCACCCATCGGATTTCACTGACGCGAGCCACATCGCCTTTTGCCATGCGTTGAAACTCGCACTTGCATCGAAAGCGAGTCTGACTTTGCAACACGCGACAAGCGACCACCATGAGCACTGGCACGATTTCTCCGGAATACGTGAGACGCTTGAGCGCTGGAATCTGCTTCCAAAAGGCAGTGACCGTCATGCGGTAATGAAACTTGGAATTGGTGTGGAAAAAGTAATAAGCCATGGATCGAATCCGGTGGAATCTGTCCTGCATTATTTGAACCGCCATCCCGCCGACTTGATCGTCCTTGCGACTCATGCGCATGAGGGCCGGATGAAGTGGCTGCATCATTCGCGTGCCGAGCCAATCGCACGGGGCTCACATTCGCCGACATTGTTCATACCGGACAATGTGGTTGGTTTCATCAACTACGAAGATGGCTCGGTAAATCTGCAAAATGTGCTCATTCCAGTATCCGCATCACCCAACCCAATGTCCGCCGTGGATGCAGCAGCCCAGCTTGCAGACGTGCTCGGGCTCAAGCGCATCCAGTTTCACCTACTCCATGTGGGTGATGAAAAAACAATGCCCGCTCTTGATCTGCCGCAGCAGGATGGATGGACGTGGAATCGTCTCATCCGCCCCGGCGCGGTGAATGAAACCATTCATGAGGCTGCCTCCGCTTTAAACGCCGATTTGATCGTAATGAGCACCGCCGGCCACCATGGCTTTCTCGATGCATTGCGCGGCAGCACGACGGAACGCGTTCTTCATGAGTCCGAATGCCCTCTACTGGCGGTGCCGCCCTGGCGCTATTGAGTATCCCTTTCATTCCGAGATGAGTATTGAACGCGAGAGCCCCGTGCGTATTCTCACACAGCATGGCAGATGAGACCAAGCCCCAGACTGATGCAGACACGCGCGATTCCGTGGATCGTGGGATGTTTGATTTCCCGGATTTCGGGGCGATGGGTCGTAATTTTTTAGCGTGGGCGAAGGCGAATCCGGGGGCTTGTGCGCTGGGTGTGTGTTTGCTGGTAGTGCTGGGGTATTTTTATTTCGGGGTGAAGGCGTTTCAGAGTCTTTCGCAGACTTCGGCGCAGTGGATTGCGGCGAGTTGGAATGAGGAGAACGATCAAGAGCATTGCGTGGGAATCATCCCGGTTGCGCTGCTGCTGGTGTTGTTGCGTTGGCGGGATTTGAGAGCAGCACCAAAGGAGCCGTCGAATACAGGGCTGTGGTGGGTGGTAGCGGGGGTGCTGCTTTTTGTGGTGGGAGTCCGCTGCATCGAAGGACGATATACGATTTTCGCACTGCCACCGCTCATCTACGGCGGCGTGATTTTTCTCTACGGGAAAAAGGTCGCGCGCATCGTGCTTTTTCCGTGTGTGTTTTTGTTGTTCATGACTCCCATAGGCGGCGTGGTGCAGGGCACGGCGGGGCTTCAGTCAAAAACCGCTGTTGTCATTGAATCGCTCTCCTCGATCTGCGGCATCCGCATCCACGCTGAGGGAGCCAAAATATTCTCGCTAGATGGACGCTTTGAACCGCTGGAAGTCGCGGGCGGCTGCTCTGGAATCCGTTCGCTGATGGCGATGCTCACGCTGGCCGCGCTCTACGCATACTTTGCGATGCGCACGCCGATGCGTGGTCTGGTGCTGTTTGGATGTTCGCTTCTGTTTGCGATTCTCGGCAATTTCGCGCGCGTGTTTTCCGTGGTAGTTTTTGCACGGTTCTTGGATCCGAAAATCGCGACGGGGCTTTACCACGACTATTCGGGATTCATTTTCTTTCCGGTCGCCGTGCTGGCGATGATTGGTGCGGGAAATGTGATCAACCGCGATTGGAGCAGTTGGTGGAAGCGCGCCGCAGCAGCGGCGACGGCAGAAGCGACGCATGTTCAAAAAGCACCAACGGATTCGCCTGCTTCGCTTCCTTCGAGCGAACCGACAAAACCCGAAAAATCATCCGGCTCATATGACTACTAAGCGCCTCGCCATCCTGCTAGCGACTGTCGGGCTCGGTTTGAGCGCAGTTTTTCTGCTGCCAAAATCCGCCGCACAGCCGACCGGCCTTCAACTCACAGGAGAAGAAGAAGTGGCGATGCCCGAGGACGTTTCCGGCTGGTTCGGACGCAGCGGCGAGATCACTCAGAAAGAGCGCGATACTCTCGGCAAAGGCACCAAGTTTGGCCGGATGTTTTACAGCCATCCCGTTGCACGCAATTATGAGTTGCTCGTGTCCGTCGTGCTCTCCGGCCACGACATGAGCAACAGCATCCATCGGCCGGAGCGCTGTCTCGATGCGCAAGGATGGTCCATTCTGGAAAGTGAAGAAGTGGCGGTGCATGTCGAAGGTCGCGGCTCATTCCCCACGACACGGCTGCACAACCGTCGCTCCGTCCAATTGAAGAACGGAACCACAACGGCTCAGGATGCTTTCACGTTTTATTGGTTCGTTGGGGAAAATGAGATCACCGGTAGCCATTTGGGGCGCTTTTTCCAAGACAACCGCGACCGCCTGCTGCGTGGTGTCAATCAGCGTTGGGCGTTCATCACAGTCACTGCGGTCATCCCCATTCGCGAAAAGCCGGAGGAGCAGGCGGAAGCAAAACGCTGGGTGGATATGACGGCGCGCAAATTCATCAAGGACTTCGCGCCGCTGCTGCACAAAGGCACACTGCGCTATCGCTGATCGGCACAAAAAAGGCGTCCGTTTTATACGAACGCCCTTTTCGTGAGGTGATGGTGAAATATTACGCGAGCTTCGAGGAAACGAGACTTTCGAGTTTCACGATGTCTGCGGCGAATTTGCGGATGCCCTCGGCGGTTTTTTCCGTCGCCATCGCGTCGTCGTTCATTTCGTAGCGGAAGGTTTTTTCGTCGTAGGTGCGCTTGGCAATGTTCATGCCCTGTGCTGCGGCTGCGTCGAGTTTCTTGACGAGTGGATCAGTCGAGGCAGCGAGTTCAGCGAGGAGCGACGGGCTGATCGTGAGCAGGTCGCAGCCGGCCAGTTCGGTGATTTCGCCCTTGTTGCGGAAGGATGCGCCCATGACTTCCGTGTTGTAGCCGAACTTTTTGTAGTAGTTGTAAATCTGCGTGACGGAGACGACGCCGGGATCTTCCGCCGGAGCGTAGTCCTTCTTCGTGCTGGCCTTGAACCAGTCGAGAATACGACCGACGAAGGGTGAGATGAGTTGGATGCCGCCCTCGGCGCAAGCGACGGCCTGCGCGAGCGAGAAAAGGAGCGTCAGGTTGCAGTGAATGCCTTCCTTCGCGACGATCTCGGCGGCTTTGATGCCCTCCCATGTGCTCGCGATTTTGATGAGCACGCGGTCGCGGCTGATGCCTGCTTTTTCGTAAAGCGCGATGAGTTGGCGGGACTTCGCGACGGTGCCAGCGGTGTCAAAGGAAAGACGCGCATCGGTTTCTGTGCTCACACGACCGGGGACGATTTTCAAAATCTCCAGGCCGAAGTTCACGAGGATATGGTCCATTACATCGTCCACGCGTTTCGCGCCGGTGAGGCCGCTGTTTTTGCGATCAGCGACGGCTTTGTCCACGAGGTGCGCGTATTCGGGCTTCGATGCGGCCGCGAGGATGAGCGAGGGATTCGTGGTCGCGTCCTGCGGCTTGTAGGCCTTCATGGACTCGAAGTCGCCGGTGTCTGCGACGACCTTGGTGAGTTGCTTGAGTTGGTCGAGTTGAGTGGTCATGTCTTTTAGAAAAAATGGAGCGGCAGGCTAAAGCCGTCGTCGCTTGGAGCAAACTTTAACTCCGCGTGCGAGGGGAGAGGCGGGAGCGGGAGTCGAACCCGCTCGTAGAGGTTTTGCAGACCCCGGCCTTCCCACTTGGCTATCCCGCCGTAATCGAGGGGGCGCAGAACTAGCGGAGGCGGGCGCGGGCGTCAACGGACAATCTCGATCCAAAAGAGGCTATCCTTTGCGCTCGTGTGCGGTTGGATACATTGAAGACAAATCGCCATGGATACCGCCGCTTCTCTGCTCTCGCCAAAAGAACTCGCCGCCACACTACAGTCTGGCGAGGCGCCGGTGCTGCTTGATGTGCGGACGCCGATGGAGTTCCGGGAAATTCATGTCGAGGGTGCGCAGCTTTCGCCGCTGGATGAACTCGATCCCACCGCCATCGCGCGTCAGCACGGAAATGCGCCAGCCTGCGTGGTCATCTGCCGCAGTGGAAAACGTGCCTGCAATGCCGCCGAAAAGCTCACTGCTGCCGGAATGAAAAACCTGCGTGTCCTCGATGGCGGAATGCTCGCTTGGGCGGAGGCAGGGCTGCCAGCGAATCGCGGAAAGAAATCCATTTCGCTCGAACGACAGGTGCGCATCGCCGCCGGGTTGCTGGTTCTCGCGGGCGTTGTTTTAGGGCTGTGGGTGCATCCGGGGTTTTTCGGACTGTCCGCATTTGTCGGCGCGGGGCTTACTTTCGCGGGCATCACCGACTGGTGCGGCATGGGTCTGCTTTTGGCGAAAGCTCCCTGGAATCGCTGAGCGCTAATACAGCTCGACCGGCGAACGCTTGCCGTCTTCGGGACTGCGCTGCGCTGCGCGATCGGGGCCGAGCGTGGCCACTCGGAGGTCGAACACTTCAGCGTCTCGGCGACGAAATTCCGCTTCGTCCCACGGTTCCGGCGGGGACATTTTCGCTTTGAAAGCGGCGACGTTTGCGAGCGCGCGATCCAGCGCGGTGCGGGCGATGTCGTTGAGCGCGGCGTGGGCTTTTTCCACCATCTCGACGCGGTGGCAGATCATCGCGAGGTCGTTGCCGGCGGTGATGGCGCGGTGGATGACTTCTGCGAGACCGGCGTCGCCCGTGCCGTAGGGATTCAAAATCGCGCCCATGTCGAGATCGTCGGTCATCACGAGTCCGCGAAAACCGTGCTCGCCACGGAGCAAGTCGGTGATGATGCGCGGCGAGAGAGAGGTGGGCACGCCGCTGTCATCGAGCGCGGGATAAAAGGCATGGCCGATCATCATCGAATCCACGCGCTGGGAAAATGCGCGGAAGACTGCGAGTTCGTTCGCATCGAGTTCAGCGCGCGTGAATGGAACCGTGGGCAGCTCGTGATGGGCATCCGCGGGGCATCGCGAATAGCCGGGGAAATGTTTGCCGCATGAAAGCACGCCCGCCGCTTGCAGCGCGTCGTTGAAAGCACCGGCGTTGCGCACGACCTGCGCGACGTTGTTTCCGTAGCAGCGGCCACGCAGACTGTTGTCGGCTTCGTCGTCGAAGGAAATATCGAGCACGGGGCAGAGGTCTAAATTGAAACCGAACATCCGCAGCAAGCGCCCGGTGATGCGGCCATGCGCGGTGATGAGCGAT
>JBEIQV010000378.1:0-2661 GCA_040376335.1 Verrucomicrobiia bacterium
TCAACGGAGCGATGACTGCTGCACCCAGTTCCGTCGCCTTTTCGATGATGAGTTCCATGTTCTTCCCCTTCGGAATTGCCTGCCCAAGCGTGATCGCACACGCGAGCGGCGCGGTCTTTGTCAGCGATATCCGGCGCAATTCCACGCCTTGCTTCCCAGCTTTCACGATCTCCACCTCGGCCTCTGCTCCGCTGCCGTTGAAGACCGTAGCGTGGTCGCCAGCCTTCATTCGTAGAACGTCTGTGGCGTGATGCGCCTCGGCGACATCGAGCGCGAGGCGGTCGGGATTCCATGCGTGTTGCGGTATGTAAAAGCGCGGCATGGCTGGAACGTGCCGGAAGATTCATACCGAGTGCAATCACGACGTATTGTAACAATTGACGTGTAACTTTCGCCAAACGTAACGTTGTTCGTCGAGATACAAGTGGTATTGATCGCACATGGTTCAAAATCTCGGTATGCACACTTCATCTAACATTCACGTCCGCGAATTCGTGGAAAAATACAGCGCGCTCTGCCTGCCCGACCAAGTCGTGTGGTGCGATGGCAGCGAAGAGGAAAAGCAAAGGCTCACGCAGGAAGCAGTCACCAAGGGAATCCTCACACCGCTGAACGCGGAGAAACTTCCCGGCTGCTATTATCATCGATCAAATCCAAACGATGTCGCGCGCGTGGAGCAGTGCACTTTCATCTGCACGCCCGGCCCCGAAGAGGCTGGCCCGACAAACAACTGGGCCGATCCGCGCGAAATGACCACGAAACTTCACGCAATGCTCGAAGGCTCGATGCGTGGACGCACGATGTATGTCGTGCCATATCTCATGGGCCCCGCTGGCTCACCGCTCACGAAAGTGGGCATCGAGATTACCGACAGCATCTACGTCGTTTTGAATATGCGCATCATGGCGCGCATGGGCCGCGTCGCCCTCGAACAACTCGGCACGAGCGACGACTTCAACCGTGGCATCCACAGCACGCTCGATTGCAATCCAGACCGCCGCCTCATCTGCCACTTCCCGCAGACGAACACGATCATCAGCGTCGGCAGCGGCTATGGCGGAAACGTCCTGCTTGGCAAAAAGTGTCTCGCACTCCGCATCGGCTCGTGGCTCGGCGAGCATCAGGGCTGGATGGCGGAACACATGCTCATCCTCTGCGTCGAATCGCCGGAGGGTGAGAAAACCTACGTCGCCGCCGCTTTCCCCAGCGCGTGCGGAAAGACGAACTTCGCGATGATGATTCCGCCCGATGCGTTCGCTGGATGGAAAATCACGACCGTTGGCGATGACATCGCCTGGCTGTGGCCCAACGCGAACGGCCAGCTCCGTGCAATCAATCCCGAGAACGGCTACTTCGGCGTCGCGCCCGGCACAAACTTCGCCTCGAATCCAAATGCCATGCGCACCATCGAGCGCGACACCATCTACACAAACGTCGCGCTGCTTCCCGACGGCGACGTGTGGTGGGAGGGAAAAGACGGACCACCTCCAGCCAACGCGACCGACTGGCAGGGCCGCCCGTGGACTCCCGAGTCGAAGGAAAAAGCCGCGCATCCAAACTCGCGATTCACCGCGCCGATGCTCAACAACCCCGCACTCGCCAGCGAAGCCGGTGATGCTGCGGGGGTCCCAATTTCCGCGATCATTTTCGGCGGACGCCGAGCCACGACAATGCCGCTCGTCTTTCAGGCTTTCAACTGGACGCACGGCGTCTATCTCGGCGCGACGATGGGAAGCGAAATGACAGCCGCGGCAGCAGGCACCATCGGGCAGGTGCGCCGCGACCCGATGGCGATGCTCCCCTTCTGCGGCTACCACATGGCCGACTACTTCAACCACTGGCTCTCCATCCGCCGCAAGCTCATCGATCCACCGCGAATCTTCCATGTGAATTGGTTCCGCAAAAATGCCGCCGGCGAATATATGTGGCCCGGATTCGGCGAAAACTTCCGCGTTCTGAAATGGATCGTGGATCGCTGCCGTGGCCGCGGTAAAGCACGCGAGACACAAGTCGGCTGGATGCCGCGCTACAGCGAGTTCGACTGGCGCGGCCTCGACTTCACACGCGAGCAGTGGGACGAATTAAATAAATTCGACCGCGCCGAGTGGCAGAGAGAGTTGCTGTGGCAGGACGAACTGCTGCTCAAACTACACGACCGCCTGCCGAAGGAACTCATCTTCCAGCGCGAGCTTCTCATTTCGCGCTTGTGATGCGTCTTGCCGCGAGTGCCGCCTGTGGCACACTCGCGCCATGACTTCGCAAACCCGCCGTCGTTTCCTCGCGATAACAATACTCGCCTCGCTCTGCGCATCGGCATTCCACTCAAACGCCGACGAAGCCGAGTGGGTGCCGCTTTTCGACGGGAAAGCGCTCGGTCTGTGGAAAGAGACGGACTTTGCAGGCAAAGGCGAGGTGTCGGTGAAAGACGGGCAAATCATCCTCGGCACCGGCGGCGATATCACAGGCGTCAATCTGGCCGCCGCTCCCGCGAAGATGGATTACGAAGTGGAATTCAAAGCCATGCGCGTGCAGGGCGATGATTTCTTCGTGGGCTTCACATTTCCAGTCGGGGAAAAGCACGTCACCTTCATCGCGGGCGGCTGGGGCGGAACCGTCACCGGCATCTCGAACGTGAACAGCGAGAACGCGAGCGAGAACGAA
>JBEIQV010000321.1:0-3582 GCA_040376335.1 Verrucomicrobiia bacterium
CCGGTCCGTGTAGGGCACGAACTGGTTGTAGGTCATGTTCTCCGCGATCTTTTCGTCGCCGCGATGGAGATAGCCGACGTCAGGCGTGGCCTTGGTGATGACTTCGCCGTCCATCTCGAGCACAAGACGGAGCACCCCGTGTGTCGCGGGATGCGAAGGGCCCATGTTGATGATGAGCTTTTCCCCAAGTGCGTCTCCTGTGCCCTCCAGACCTTGCTGGGTCTTAGTGAGAGCATCGGGCATTTCAAACTCGACAGTGCTGGCAGCCATACAGGCCGTCACGATGCGAGCCACTTCGAGTCAGCGCAAGCCGATTGTGATTTGTTTCACAAGCGGATGAAAAATAGAGCAGTTCTTTTGTTTCCCGGAGGACTCGCGGAGATTCTAGCTGGCAGCCAATGCGGGGTAGTCCGTGTAGCCTGCGGGTCCCGGCGAATAAAACGTCGCGGGATTGACTGGATTGAGAGGTGCGCCGGCGGCGATACGCGCAGGCAGATCGGGATTCGCGAGGAAGCTCGTGCCAAACGCCACGGCGTCCACTTTGCCAGCGGCGACGGCCGCTGCGGCTTCCTCGGCGGTGTAGCCCATGTTGGAAATGACCACGCCTTTGAAATTCTCGCGGATGGGCGTGAGCACGTCGCCTTTTTGCTGCTGGAAAAAATCACCCCGCATCACGTGCAGGTAGGCGATGTTGAATTCGTTGAGTTTCTTCGCGAGCCATGTGCTGAGACCCACGGGATCGCTGTCCACCATGCTGTTGTAGCTATTGAGCGTCGAGATGCGCAGGCCCACGCGGTCGCAGCCAAAGACCTCGCTCACTGCGGCGATGACTTCCAGCATCAGACGCGCGCGATTTTCCACCGGGCCACCGTAGGGACCGGTGCGCTTGTTTGCTCCATCCCGGAGAAATTCATCGAGCAAATAGCCGTTCGCGCCGTGGGCTTCCACGCCATCGAAGCCTGCTGCTTTTGCATTCACCGCCGCCTTTTTGAAACCGGCGATGATGCCGGGGATTTCGTCGTCGCGAAGTTCGCGCGGAGTGACGTAAGGCTTCTTTCCTTCCGGCGTATGAACTTCGTCACCGACAATCGGAATCGCGCTCGGAGCCACGGGCTGCGCGCCGTTGTTAAGCAAAGGATGACAAGCCCGCCCTCCGTGCCAGATCTGGAGAAAGATGCGTCCGCCCTTCGCGTGGACTGCGTCCGTCGTCTTGCGCCAGCCGTCCACCTGCGCCTGCGAGTAAATGCCCGGCTCCATCCAAAACGCAGAGTTTCCCTCCATCGCCATCGTGGCCTCCGCGATGATGAGTCCCGCGCTCGCACGCTGCGCATAGTAGGTCGCCATCAAATCACCGGGAACATGCTCCGCTTCCGCGCGGCAACGCGTGAGCGGAGCCAGAAGAATGCGGTTTGGCAAAGTGAGAGAGCCGATGGTGAGCGGGCTGAATAGCGATGAGTGTTGCATAGATTTTTTGACGCGTGAGGAAGTAGGGGGCATGCGCTGATTTGTCATCGGGAATCTCACGTTGCACCTTTGTCCACTCCCTCCTCCGATAAAGAGGCATCCTTAAACCCACTGAAGGCGGTCAGCCAAAACATACGACGCGAGCTTACAAGGAAGACTTAGCGTGCGTCTGTTCTAAGCATGAATTGCGTTTATTTCTAAGCTGGCATCGCCGCTTCGGTTGATTCATTTCCATTCCATGAAGACCTCCTTTTTCCGAAAGCTGCTCCCATTAGCCCTCACGATCTTATTCACCACACCACACATGACCTACGGTGTGGAAACTTTGGGGACTGGAAACGCGAGCCTGCTCGGCGGCGACATCACCGACCCGGAGGACGATGTTGTGGACATTGGCTCGTGGGACGGAGGCAGCGGCGAGGAGGCGATGAAGCCCCAGAAATCGAATTGGTTGAAGATGAAAGCGACACCCGTTGCGCCGCCGCATCAAAGTCATGCCTACCATAGCTGGCAGAGCCAGCCGCCGGTCGCGATTTTCCTGAACCACCCCGAGCAGCGGAAATGGTATCTCGGTTACAAGGATGGCGGACAGGGCGGGCCGACGGACACTGCGCCGTATTCCCTCGCGGTCCAGTTCAAGGATTCCTACCTGCTGACGCATTTCACGCTCACGACTTCGCCGGATTCGCCGGAGCGCGATCCGGTCAAGTGGGCAATCCAAGGCTCCAATACGGGCAATGACAAGGATTGGACGGACATCTATCGGAACGACGGAAAAGACCGCGCCACCTCCAACTTGCCGGATGCGCGAACGACGACGCAGCTATTCACCTGCTTCGATTCGCGAAACATGGGGATGAATATTTCCACGGCGGATGCGCAGAAAATCAACAAGAAGCTCGCTGGGAAAAAAATTGCGAAGGCGGATTTCAAAAAGCCGATGAAGTCCTACACGTGGTTCCGCATCGTCGTCTATGCGTGCGTGAATCCAAACTCGATGACGTATGCCGATTTCAACCACCCGCCGGGATTCGCAGTCGGACAGCTTGAGCTTTTCGGCAACCGCAGCGGAGGCGGGGGCGGTGCGGCGGGAAGTCCTGCTGCAGCCGGTGCAACCGCTTTCACGCATGTGGAGCAAATCCGCCCGGCGGCATACAGCCCTGAATTTATCATCAGCTACTGGTGCGGCCCGCCGAAGTCGGAGACCACGCTGGAGCGCTACAAGGAAATCGCGGAGTGCGGATTCAACGTCGCATATCCGGCCATTGACCATCTGTGGCAGCCCGGCAGCAAGGAGGCCGACGAGCACATTAAAAAATACCTCGATATGTGCCAGCAGGCGGGGCTGAAGGGATTTGTTTGGGACGGCTACATTCCGAAGGGCGAAGGCTGGGCGAAACCTACGCCCTCCGATATTCCGCAGATCGAAAGAGCGCTCGACGGGATGATCGCAAAAGTTGCCACGCATCCTGCGTTCATGGGCTTTGTCCTCGGAGACGAAATGGGCATTGCGCAGCACGCACGGCTCGGCGTGATCAACCAGTATCTGCTCAAGAAAGACCCGAAGCATCTGCCCTATTACAATCTGCTCCCACTCTACGCATTTCCAAATCGCGAGGGAGAGTATCAAACGATGGTGCAGGACTACATTGATACCGTGAAGCCCGGTCTCGTGAGCTGGGATCACTACCGCCAGATGTTCGAGGGCGGCGACGAAAACACCTACTGGAAGAATCTGCAACTCATGCGCGACCTGTGCGGGAAAGCGAAAATCCCCTTCAACCAAATCATCGTTTCGCTGAAACACATGGGCTATCGCGAATGCAGCGAAGTGGACTTGCGCTGGCAGGTCTTCACATCTCTCGCCTACGGATCACGCGGCATCCAGTATTTCACGTATTGGGATGTGAAGGAACTCGCTTGGGCGGGTGCGCCTGCACTGATGACCATGGACGGCAAGCGTGACGCGAAGTGGGAATACGCAAAAAAGATCAACCATCGCATCGCCAATCTCGGCAAGGTGCTCGTGAAACTCACCTCCACCGGAGTCTATGCCGTCGAGCAACTCAAGCCCGGCCTGGTTGGACTCAGCGACACCGCTCCCATCAAATCCGCAGA
>JBEIQV010000158.1:0-7633 GCA_040376335.1 Verrucomicrobiia bacterium
GACGCGAGCAGGCGATCCACGACTTTTTCGTAGGCGTTTGGAGCGCGGTCGTTGAGGAAGGCATCCACTTCCTCCGGTGTTGGTGGGATTCCAGTCAGGTCGAGCGAGGCGCGGCGGATCAGTGTTTCACGCGATGCTTCGGGCGTCGGTGCGAGTTTTTCTTTTTCCAGTCGCGCGTAAACAAACGCATCAATCGGATTTCGGATTTGATACGCTGCGCTTCCCTGCGGGCTGCCTGCGGCAGTCTGTCTCGCTTCGCTCGGCTCAGATTTCGGGTTTCGGATTTCCGGCACAGACGGACGTTCTGGTTTCAGAAATGCCCAGTGCCCTTGATACTCCGCGCCCTCGGCGATCCATTGCTTCAACAACTCAATTTCCTGCGGCTTGAGTGTCTTGCCGCTTTTCTTCGGCGGCATGTGTTCATCGGGATCTGTGGATAGGATGTGCTTGATTACTTCGCTCTCGGCCGGCTTTCCGGGTTGAATCGCCGCCTTGCCGGATTCGCCACCTTTCAGCGCAGCGTCGCGCAGATCCAGTCGCAGTTCGGCTTTCTGTTTTTGCGCATCGGGGCCGTGACAATAAAAGCAGTTCTCCGAAAGGATCGGTCGGATGTCGCGGTTAAAGGAAATTTTTTCCGCCGCGTGTGCGCTTAGTGGGATAGCGAGGGCGAGGATGAAGCGGCGTGTCATTTTAAAAAACGTAACTGAATTCGTTGAGACCAAACAGCACCTGACAAAAATCCATCAGCGCAATGCTGGGTGCCATTTTTTCTGCTTCGTAGCTCTTTGTCTGGGCTGCGATAAAAGCGAGTGCATCGCTCATTTCGTCACTCGTCGGAGCGCGGCCCAGTGCGAGAGAATATGCGCGAGTGACTTGTGCGGAAGGCTCGCCCTTTCCGATTCGCGCGGCGAAGGCATCAGCCCAATCGCGCACTTGTGGGCCGTTCATCAGCATCAACGCCTGCGGCGCGACGGTCGTCGTCGGACGCGAACCCTGGCTGACCAGTGGCTCCGGCTGATCAAAAGCGACCATCGAGCCGATGAGCTGGCTGCGTTTCACCGTGAAGTAAATGCTACGGCGCTTGCTCCGTTCGTCCTTCGTCCCGTTGCCAAACATCCGCTCATCCAGTGCACCGCTCACGGCGAGGATGCTGTCGCGAATCGCCTCGCCTTCCAGTCGCTGTGGGATGCGCCGGGTGAAAGTAGCATTGGCCGGGTCAGCGGATTCCTTCGCTCGATCCGGCGCGCTGTTCTGCGCGTAAGCGGCGCTCGTCATGATGAGGCGATGGATCGGTTTCAATTTCCATCCACCGCGAATCAATTCACCCGCGAGAAAATCGAGAAGCTCCGGCTGTGTTGGAAGCGTGCCCGTCCGGCCAAAGTCATTCGGCGTTGCAACAATCCCAGTGCCGAAATGATGCTGCCATAGTCGGTTTACGATCACCCGCGCTGTAAGCGCACCCGCGCCGTGCTCCACGTCTGTGAGCCAGTTGGTGAACGTGCGCCGACGCCCGGAATACTTTACACCGCTCGGAGGAGACCACAGCCATTGCTTCTCAGCGTCGGCAGTCGGCATCAGCACTTGCAGGAAACTTTGCGTGGCGACGCCCTCCTTCATGTCCGCGCTTCCGCGTTTCAAAATATGCGTTTCGGGAAAAAAGTCCGCACCCTGCGTGTGCATCCGCAGCGGGGCGTGTCCCTCCGCGCAAACGAGCACTTTCGCTTTCGCTCCGGCTGGCTTTTTTCCCTCCGGCGTCTCCACTACTTCGGTGTGTAGATCGAGCACGCTGCGCACAGTTGTCGTGAACGTGCTGAGCATCCTGTAATAGTCCCGCGCTGGAATTGGATCGTATTTGTGATCGTGGCAGCGCGCGCAGCCGACAGTTAGTCCGAGGAACGCGCTCGCCGTCGTCGAGAGCATATCGTCCATCGCATCGTAGCGTGTGCGCTCGACTTCGTTGGCCGTGATTTGTGTAGGAAAAACACCCGCACCGAGAAATCCCGTGGCCGACATCGCGAGCATGTCGCCCGGCTCATATTCATCGCCCGCGATCTGCCAGCGCACGAACTGATCAAATGGCATGTCCGAGTTCAGCGCCTTAATTACAAAGTCGCGGTAGTGGAACGCACCCTGGCGGTCGTAGTCGTGCTCAAAGCCGCTGCTTTCCGCGAAACGTGCGACATCCAGCCAATGCCGCGCCCAGCGCTCGCCGTGTTGCGGGCGTGCGAGCAAATCATCCACGAGTGCAGCAAGCGCCGATTGTGAATTGCTGGCCGATGATTGGACAAAACGCTCCACTTCCTCCGGCGTCGGCGGCAGACCGATCAAATCGAGATACACGCGACGAACCAGCACGCGCGGCGCTGCGGCAGGTGCAAATTTCAGACCCTTCTTCGCCGCACTGGCGGAAAGAAACGCATCCACCGGATGCGCGACGCCAGCGGGTGGCGTGACCTTTGCGAGCGGTAGGAAAGCCCACCATTGCTTGTCCTCCGCAGTCACCACAGCGCGGTCGCGCGCAGGCTTTTTGCCTTCGATGAGCGGTTTGTCGTAGGGCGCGCCGTTCTCGATCCACTCTGTAATCTTTGCGATGGCGTCGTCCGGGAGCTTCGGTTTGTCGTCCGGCATGTTTGGCTCCACTTCGTGCCGCACGAGTTTGAGCAGCCCGCTCGCCTTCACATCGAAAGGCACCACGCCGACGCCCTCGGTGCCGCCTTTCAGCAAACCCTCACGTGTCGCCAGATCGAAATCCCCCTTTGTCTTTTTACCACCGTGACAATTCAGACAGTGCTCCGCGAGAAGAGGACGGACGTCTTTTTGAAAAAGCGCTAGCCCGCGAGTCATCCTCTCAGCGTGATTCGCCGGCAGCGGCGCTGCATTAAGCGTGGCTGCAGAAAGGACAGTCAGGTGAAAAATGACACGTTTCATCGCTGGGTAGGATAAACTACGAAAGCGCAGTTTCCTAAGCCGGAATTATCGGGCGTTATTTTCGTTGCGAGCGCCAGGCGAGTTCGGGCTGCCAGTCCGGCTCGGGCCACCACGGTTTCTCGCTGAGCGCGTAGGCTCCGAGTGTGTCGAGCGTTACGATGGGCGCGGCTAAAATTTCCCCGACCAAGGCGTCGAGCGTATCTTCGAGCTTCGCCTCCGCCTTCGCTTGTGCGCCGGAATCAATTCCCGCCTGCTGACGAGACTTGAGTCGTGCGCGCATCATCGCGAAATGATTCGCCGCCTCCTTCTGCGCGTGGTCGCGGGCCTTCTTGAGTTCATCCCCTTTGTGCACGGAGGAGAGCGCCTTCTTCGCAACGGTCTCGCACGATTTGCGCCAGTCCTTTTCTCCAAATTTCGAGCGCACATGCTCGGCACGCTCTTTGCCGAGATTGCGATCCAATTTGAAGTGATATGGGCGGCGGCACGGCTCGATCATTTTTTCAGCGGCCATCTCGCCAGCTTCGTCGAACCAAAGTTCGGCGATGAATTCCGGGAACCAACTGCGCACGAGACGCAGCAGTCCGCCGCGACGAATTTCATCCCACTCGATGGATGCGAGCGCCTTTTCAACGCTACGCAAATCCACGCCCACGCGCACGAGCGCGCGGAACACCACCTTGGGTGATTTCATCCCTGGCACGCTGCGCCACATGGCCCAAGCGCGACCACGGTCGTCCCACGCGAGCAACTCCCGGCAGCCGTCTACGGCGGAGTGGCCGGGGCGGAGAAAATCGAGCGACAAATCCTCGATGACAACGCTGCGATGGACGGTGAATTTCGTCGCGAACATTCCGGCGAGCGAATCCAGTTTGTCCGCCGGGATGAGAGGATTGCTGTCGCGTTTCATGCGAAACTTGAGCGAGTTCGTCTCCTCGTCCCAGCGCTCTTCGAGGCCGAGATTCTTCTGCAAATACGCGCTGAAGGCCGTGCCGAACTGTTCCGCTGCGGCATCGGCATCGGCGAGGTCTCGTGCGAGCGCGCTCTCGGGCGAGAGGCTGTGCATTCCGTCAATTACGTCCTGCTCTTCGATGCTCGTGCGCTCCTTTTTCACAGCCTCTGCGAGCGCGGGGATCGCATCGAGCAATGCTTGTGCCCCGCCCTTGAATGCGTGTTCACGCAGGCGCGGAAGCTCGGTGTCCACGAGATGCTGGAGATCGGAGATGCTCGCGGCGTAGAGACCAAATCCCTCATCGAGCACGCGCCGCCATGCTTCATCGAGCGCCTGTGTGTCGTCCTCGCCAGTTGTGCAGACGACGCACGGAATCGCGCCAGTTCGATCAATGCGATCCAGACGACCGAGACGTTGTTCGAGCCGCATCGGCGACCATGGCAGGTCGTAGAAAAACACAGCACGCGCGAATTGTAGATTGAAGCCTTCCTCACCCGTCGCATCGGTCACGAGCACGCGGGCGTGCGCATCGCCTGCGAAGTCGGAAAACAATTCACCGACCTGTGAGCCGAGTTTGCTCGCCGTTGCCACCTTCACGCCGATGGGCGAAAAGAAACTGTGCAGACGCTTTGCGAGATCCGCGCTCAGTCGTGCGCTTGGACAAAAGACCACATACTTCGCGCTGGCTCCGTCCTTCGTGGCACGTCGGCGCAGCGACTCCGCGATCAAATCGAGTCGGGCCTCGGACATCTGCCATGCGGCCTTGTCGTCCACGAGCGCGGCGAGGAGTTTTTCCTCCGCCGTCGTGGCCTTCGTCGTTTTGGCGACTTCCTTTACCAAGTCGCCAAGTTTTTCCGGCTCTGCGGCGATGGATTCGGCGAGGCGGATGTATTCCGCAGCGGCAGTGGCGAGAAGTTTGTCGTCGCCGATGCGTTTGCTTGCGTTGGCGCGCCACGCTTCCAGCGCCGTCCAGAGCGCGGCGTGTGGTTCTTCATCCAGCTCCACCTCCACGCTCTCCTGCACATCGCGCACAAATCGCTTTTGCGCACCTGCCAACCAGCGGCGGCGTGTGCGCAGCATCCGGCGGTGAATGCGGTAGGTCTCGCTGATGTGAAGATGCAACTCGCCCTGAATTGCCTTCGCATCTGCACCCAGCTTACTAAGCGCGGCAGAGAGTTCCTTCACCGTCGAGTCGTTTGGTAAAAGCGCTGCGAGTTTTCCGGCGTGCAATTTCACCAACGCGGGAACCGTCGCGCTGCGCAGGGCGAGAAATGCGCGCCCCAGCTCGACTCGCTTCGTCGTGCGCTCCTTGAAATCAGCGAGCTTTGCTGCGGAGTAATTTTCCGGATCAAGCAGTTCCAAAAGCGCGAGCAGATCAGCGTCATGATGAAGCACCGGCGTCGCGGAGAGCAGCAGCAAATGTTTCGCGTCGTGCGCGAGCTTCAGCGCATTTTTTGTCGTCGCCGAAACCGCCACGCCCTGGCGCTCGACGATGCGGTGCGCCTCATCCATGACGAGAACATCCCAGTCTTCGTCGAGCAGTTCCTTGTCTTTTAGCAGCGCCGAGTGTGCGAAGACCTCCACGTCATCCAGCCCGAAACGCGTATCCAGTTCTTCCCGCCATTGCCGCGTGAGTGCATCCGGCGCGATCACGGCGATGCGCGCATCGGGCGCATCGAGCTGGATTTGGCGAAGGACAATTCCCGCCTCGATGGTTTTGCCGAGTCCCACCTCGTCCGCCAGCAGGTAGCGGATGACCGGATCGTGCAAAACGCGGTTCGCGACCTCGGCCTGATGCTGGAGCACTTCGACCTTCGACGACAGCAACGCCGGCAGTCCGTGCGCAAGCTGGTTTTGCCGCAGCAATTCGCGCAGTAGATCCGTGCGTTGTTGAAAAAAGAACGGCGTCTCCTGCGCCAGTTCGCCTAGCACAACTGACGGATCATCTCCCGGCAAATATGAGCGCACAGAAAAGTCGTCCTCTTTCATCTCCGTGAGCGAAGCCGCGCCGGGGAAATGCACGAGATACGTGCGCATCGCGCTGGTGAGTTGCTTCGCCGCGATGATGCGCCCGTAGCGCACGAGCCCTTTTGCGGTGTGAAAGACACGGGTTTGATTCGGCAGCGGAGCGTGCGCGAGCGACTCGACCGGCACTTCCACCTCCACCGCATTCACCGTGTCCGTGCAAAAACGCAGCTTCGCTTTCGAGCCGGACACGCTGGCGATTTCCGCATAACCCGCCGAAGTCTTGCCGCGCACGACGACTTTGCAGCCCGGCTGCGGTTTGAATTTCGGCATCGGCTCCGCAGCCAACTCCGCGACATCAGCGATTTTCGCAGGCTTTTTCGCTGCAGGCGCAGCGGGTGCAGGTTTCTTCGATTTTGCAGCGGGACTTTTGATGGATTTTTTAGCTGAGGGCATCGGGTGGAAAATTGAGCCCGCAAGCTAATGCCCCGTCCCGCCCTCCGCCAAGGCTTTCCCGCGCCGAAAAGTGTTCTATCAAAAAGACCGCGCCCTCAGGTCTCGAAAGGCGTTGGGGAGAAAATCGAGCATTCGTGTGGGTGTGAGGGTTTCCTCGGTTTCACCACCTTCAAAGATAGCAGCTTCGCTCGCGCGTCCGCAAAGCCATGCGCCGATGCGGGCGGCGTCGAAGAGGCGTATGCGCTGTCCGAGGAGTGCAGCGATGACCCCAGTGAGTGCATCACCCATTCCGCCGACGGCCATGCCGGGTGTGCCGCTTGTATTGATACAAAGAGGCGCGTCGGATTTTCCCACGATGGTGCGCGCGCCTTTTAGCAGGAGTGTGCATTGTGGGTATCGTTGCGTAAAAGCGCGCACTACTTCGGAACGCGGGCGATTTTTCGTATCGGGATCGAGGCGTTCCATTTCGCCTGGATGTGGCGTGAGCACGCGTTCACCGCTGAGGGATGAGAGGATTTCATTATGACCGGCGAGGGCGTTGAGTGCGTCGGCATCCACGACTGCTGGTTGCGGGATTTTTTCTACGAGCTGCGTGATTTCCGCAGAGCGTGAAGTGCCGAGTCCAGGGCCGATGGCGAAGACATCGTGGCGTTTTGAGAGCACGTCGAGAAGCGACGGAATGCTCTGCACCATCACTTCGGGCGGAGCCATGAGGGCGAGTGATTCGGCGTAGTCCGGGGTCGCGTAAAGCGTGACGAGTCCTGCGCCAGCGCGCACACATGCGTTTGCACAAATAACCGCCGCACCGAGAAAACCCTGCGAGCCTGCGATGATGCCGATGCGACCGTAGTCGCCTTTGTGGGTGTCGAAATTGCGGCGTGGCAGCAGTGGGCCGATTTCCGCTGGGGCTGTGAGAATGGTATCTTCGTCTGCCGCGGCGATGCGGCTGCTGAATTCACGCAGTGGCAGCACACAGATTCTCCCGACGAAATTCGCAGCGTGGTCGGCGACGAGTCCCTGCTTGGCAAAGCCAACCGTGAGTGTGGTGTCGGCGACGATGCACGCTTGGTCGGGCGCGCCTGTGTCTCCATCGAGCCCCGTCGGCAGATCGAGCGCAAAAACGTGGGCGTTGCTGGTGGAACGGAGCTGGTTGATTGCGCGGGTCAGCGAACTGAGGGGTTCTTGCAACGCTCCCTTCGCGCCGATGCCGAGCAGACCATCGAGCACGATGAGCGGGCGACCAGCGGATTGCTGCAAAGCTGCTGGCGTGTCGGC
This sequence comes from Verrucomicrobiia bacterium, assembly GCA_040376335.1. Classification (GTDB taxonomy): domain Bacteria; phylum Verrucomicrobiota; class Verrucomicrobiia; order Chthoniobacterales; family Chthoniobacteraceae; genus SXWH01. Next base: position 7,574 of record JBEIQV010000158.1, read on the forward strand.
GTGGCAACCGATGGCCTCTTTAAATTTTTGCTGTGGAAGCGGCCCCCATTCCTTTTCCGC
>JBEIQV010000244.1:0-5137 GCA_040376335.1 Verrucomicrobiia bacterium
GCATTCTCTATGCGATGCACGATCTCTCGCTGTTTCCCAACCGCCAACATCGTAAGTGCGCGAAGATTTGCGGCGACACCAGCGGTAACTACCATCCGCACGGTGAAGCGGTGATTTACCCGACGCTCGTCCACATGGCGCAGCATTGGGCGATGCGAGAAATGCTCATCGAGGGGCAGGGGAACTTCGGCAGCGTTGAGGGCGACCCGCCAGCTTCCATGCGTTATACCGAGGCGCGTTTGCAGCACCTCGGCGCGGCGCTGATGGAGGACATGGACAAGGACACGGTGGACTTCGTGCCCAACTACGACGAGACGCGGCAGGAACCCACGGTGCTGCCCGCAGCTTTTCCAAATCTCCTCGTCAACGGCGGCACCGGCATCGCCGTCGGCATGGCGACGAACATGCCCCCGCACAATCTCACCGAAGTAATTGACGGCGTGTGCGCGCAGATTGACGACCCGGACATCACCATCGAAGGGCTGATGAAATACGTCAAAGGCCCGGACTTTCCGACGGGTTGCGAAATCCTCGGTTCCTCGGGGATCAAATCGTATTTTCACACCGGCAAAGGTGCTGTGCGTGTGCGTGGAAAAATCGGCGTCACCGAAGTGAAAGGCGGACGCGAGCAGCTCATCATTTCCGAGATTCCCTACAACGTGAACCGCGCGGTGCTCGTCGAGCGCATCGCGGATTTGGTGAATGAGAAAGTCATCACCGACATCAGCGCCATCCGCGACGAATCCGACGAGCAGACACGTGTGGTTATTGATCTCAAGCGCGACGCAAACCCGAAGGTCGTCATCAACAACCTCTTCAAGCACACCGCGCTCGAATCGTCGTTTTCCTCCGCGATGCTCGCGATTGATCGCGGCAAGCCGAAACTGCTTTCGCTCAAGGACGCCATCGGTTGCTACATCGAGCATCGCCGCGACGTCGTGCTACGCCGCACGCGCTTCCTACTGCGCGAAGCGGAGTCACATGCCGAGCGTCTCGAAGCCCTGCTCATCGCACTGAACAACCTCGATGACTTCATCAAAATCATTCGCGATTCACAGGACCGTGACGACGCCCGTGCAAAACTCATGGCGCTGGCATGGACCAAGAGTAGCGTAGAGCAAATCGGCATCCTCATCCGCGCCGACGCGCGCCTCGTGGACGGCAAATACAAATTCAACGAGCGGCAGACCAACGCCATCCTCGACCTGCGCCTCTATCAATTGACCGGCCTCGAACGCGAAGCCATCAAGACCGAATACGACGCGCTGCTGGAAACCATCAAAGACCTGCTCGACATCCTCGCGAAGGAAGCGCGCGTCTTCACCATCATCAAAGAGGAACTCGCCGTCATCCGCGAAAAATACGGCAATGAGCGCAAGACACAGATCGTCCCCGACGAAGGCGAAATCAACATCGAGGACCTCATCGCCAACGAAGGCTGCATCATCACCATTACACACGGCGGCTTCATCAAGCGCACCGCTGTTTCCGCGTATCGCGCACAGCGTCGCGGCGGTAAGGGAGTGAAAGGAATGGTCACCCGCGAGGGCGCGACCGAGGAGGATGACGACGATTTCGTCGAGCATCTCTTCACTGCCACCACGCACGATTACCTCGTCTTTTTCACCAAGAGCGGGCGCTGCTATGTCGAGCGTGTGTTCGAGATTCCCGAGGGATCACGTGCGAGCAAGGGTCGCAGCATCGCGAACTTGCTGGAACTTCGTGGCGACGAAAAAATCGCCGCGACTATTCGCGTGCAAGGCCAGAAGACCGAGGAGGAAACTTGGACGGACAAGCTCTTCATCGTCTTCGCCACACAGAGCGGCATCGTCAAAAAGACCAACCTCAGCGAATTCAAAAACATCCGAAAAGGCGGCATCATCGCCATCCAGATCGAACAGGGCGACATGCTCATTGATTGCAAAATGACCAGCGGCCTTAACGAAATGGTGCTCATCACCAAGGACGGCCAGAGTATTCGCTTCAATGAAGAGGAAATGCGCGACCAGGGGCGCAACAGCATCGGCGTCTGGGGCATCCGTCCCGATGAAGGCGACAAAGTCGTCGCCGCTGCCATCGTGGACAACGAATGCACCCTGCTCGTTGCCGGTGCAAACGGCATCGGCAAGCGCACACCATTCGAGGACTACCGCACGCAATCGCGCGGTGGTAAAGGCATCATCACGATGAAGACCGGCGACAAAACCGGCGAAGTCGTCGGTGCGCTCACCGTGCGCGAAAACGACGAACTCATGCTCATCACAAACAAAGGCCAGATGGTGCGCACCCGTGTGAGTGAAATCCGCGAATGCGGACGAAACACGATGGGCGTGAAACTCATGGACCTCAAAGGTGCCGAGAAACTTCAAGCCATCGCCCCCGTCATCGCCGACGCCGAAGAAGAGCCAGCACCCGAAGCACAACCTTAGTTTCAAGCTCTCACCCGTCTGTCTCGCTGTCGCGCATCACATCGTCGCCGCCTGACCGCGATGGCCGTGGGGCAATGAATCGAGAGGCGCTTGGACTCAATGCAAAGCGGACCGTTCTCATTGAGCGGAACCCGTAGCGATGGATAAATCACTCGGAGTCTAGGTTTCTATAAGGCTGTTCCTTCTATTAACTGTGCGACGCCGCTATATTCCGAACACGCGCCACCCGTCACTCTCATAGGGCGCGCGTTAGTTTACAGTGGATGTTGGCTTTCAGATTGGGCGGTCTGTTGCTCCTGCGCTTGCACTTGTGGGGATGCGTGAGCAGTCTGGTGTCATGCGCCTTCTTGCGATCCTTTTTCTCCTCACTGCATTTGCTCAATCGGACGAGGCTCCGAAGGTGCCGGAGCCGCTTTACGAAACGCGGGCGCAACATGACCGGAATGGAATTGGGAAGTTTTTCTTGGGGCGGGAGATTGCGCATGTGATGGGGCATCAGGCTGCGGGCTGGCTGGAAAGGCCAGAGCGTGAGGAGGAGGAACGCACGGATCTGGCGGTGGCGGCGCTGGGCTTGAAGCCGGGGGATGCGGTGGCGGACATCGGGTGCGGGTCTGGATATTACGCGAGCCGGATGGGGCGCATCGTGGGGGAGAAGGGCGTGGTGTTTGGCGTGGATATTCAGCAGGAAATGCTGGATTTGCTGGCGCGGAGGATGAAGATGCTGCGTGTGGGAAATGTGAAGCCGGTGCTCGGCACGGAGAAGGATCCGAAGCTCGCGCCGGAGAGCTGCGATTTGATGCTGCTGGTGGATGTGTATCACGAATTTGATTTTCCCTACGAGATGACGCGGGCGATGATCCCGGCGCTGAAAAAGGGAGGGCGGCTGGTTTTGATCGAGTTTCGTGGGGAGGACCCGAAGGTGCCTATCAAGGAAGTCCACAAGATGACGGAGGCGCAGGTGAAAAAGGAGATGGCGCTGCACCCGGAGCTGGAATGGGTGGAGACGAAGAAGGATCTACCGCAGCAGCACATCGTCATTTTCCGCAGGAAGTAGGGCGCGACGATGAACAGGAAGACTGACAGCGGGGAGCGTTTGGTTTGGCGGAAACTTTCACCCGCGAAGTGGGAGGATGTGTGGCAGGAACGGCTCGGCTGGCTGGGGCAGCGGCTGGTGATTTTTGTGCTGAAGGGGTTGAAGACGCTGCGGCTGGAGGCGCATCAGCTCACGCGGGCGGAGGCGGATTTGCTGACGAAGGAATTTGGCGGGACGGTGCGCGCGGCGAAGGCGCTGACGAAGCGTGACCTCGAACCGGAGCCGCGTCCGCCGCTGCGTGTGCGCGGGAAGCTCGTGGTGGTGGGCACGGAGAAAGAGCGCGCTGCTGCTGCGAAGGACGGCGTGCCGTGTGTTTTGATTCCGGCGAGTCTCGCATTTGGCACCGGCGAGCACGCGACGACGGCGACTTGTTTGCGCATTCTCGCGGATGTGGCGGCGTCGCTGCGCGGGAGGGAGTGGGACGCGCTCGATATCGGCACGGGCAGCGGGATTCTCGCGCTGGCGGCGCGGCATTTCGGCGCGAGGAAAGTGGAGGCGGGGGATTTCGATGCGACGGCTGTGCGACTGGCGAAGGAGAACGCGGCGGCGAATGGCGTGCGTGGAGTGGTTGTGAAGCGTTTCGATGTGCTGAAGTGGAAGCCCGCACGCCGCTGGCCGGTGGTTCTGGCGAATGTGTATGGGCCGATTCTCATCGAAGCTGCGCCGCAGATTGCGTCTGCCGTGGAGCACGGAGGCGCGCTGATTTTGAGCGGAATCCTGCGCGAGCAGGCGGACGATGTGATTGCGGCGTTTAAGAAACAGCGGTGCCGTTTCGAGCGCATCACTCGCCGGGGTAAATGGGTGACGTGCCTTGCGCGCGTTACTTCGTGAGCAACGATGCGCGGCTGGGCGGGCGCTGGCAGCAGGTCTTCACTTCCTCCGGCTTTTGCTGGGTGCTTGGTGCTGCGGGTGCCGGGGGGCGCATCGCTGCCCAGACTGCGGCGGCGGCGGCGAGTGCGATGGTTGTGAATACGAACAGGCGTTTCATTTGCGGATTTCTACGGTTGCTCTACACCAGCATGGCTCCGAGGTCAAAGTTTGCGGGGTGCGTTTGACAGCCAACCAGCGCGCCCCTAGCCTCGCGCACCATTTTTTAAAATGTCAGATCACTCGCCTAACCCTCGCCAATCGTATGGCCGCACGTTCATCGTAGCGGCGGCGGTGCTTGGCGTTGCAGCGGTGGTGCAGCTCGGGATGGTCGCATGGTCTTTTTTTCATAAGGCGAAACCCGCCGCTCCCGCCGTAGCGCAGGAAGAGCCTGCGCGGAAACCGCCGGAGAAAATTGATATCAAGAAGCTCATGGCCGAGTCGCCGCCGCCGGAAGATCCGCTCGATGCCAGTGGCGATCCGCTGGCCACCGCGCCCACGGAGGCAGAGCCCGCGCCGGGCGCCCGGCCTTTTCCGGCGAAGCCCGCACCGGTGGTCGAGCCAGCAGCGCCTGCGATTCCAGAAAAGCCGAAGCCCGCGCCCGCGCTTGCAGTGCCGGTTGCCAGCCTGCCGGGTGGAAACCCGCTGCGTCCCACGCCAGTCCCGCTCAGCGCGCTGACACCGAAGGTGGATCCGCGTTTTTCCGAACTCGTGGAGCAGGGGAAATTGTTGCGCGGCAGTGGCGATA
>JBEIQV010000343.1:0-3234 GCA_040376335.1 Verrucomicrobiia bacterium
GCGAACGGCCGCAGCACTCCCGGTGAAAAGCAGCCAAACGACGTGCCAGTCCGCCTTATGAAAGACGGTAAAGGGGGCAAGTGATTGGTGCGGCAAAGCACTTGAGCACTGCGTGGAACGCGTCTAAGCGTGCGGGGTGCAAATTGTCCGCCCGCTTTCCTGCCTCGCTTTGATTGCTCTCACGATGGCTGCGCGTGCGGCTGTGGGGACGGATGGAAGTGTGGGCGCGGCAGGTGCGATTTCTAAGGCAGGGAATGATTTTTCCATCCCACATACGCTCGGACAGCAGCGCGGGGGGAATCTCTTTCACAGCTTCAATGAGTTCAATCTCGCGGCGGGAGAGTCCGCGACTTTCAGCGGGCCGGGGAATGTGACGAACATTCTGGCGCGCGTGACTGGCGGCGGGGCCTCGGCAGTTGACGGGACGATCCGCTCGACGATTTCAGGCGCGAATCTTTTCCTGATGAATCCGAACGGCGTGATGTTCGGGCCGAATGCGGCGATTGATGTGAGCGGCTCGTTCACGGCGACGACGGCGAGTTATTTGAAGCTCAGCGATGGAGGGCGGTTTGATGCGGCGACGCCAACGAGCGATTCGCTCACGTCGGCACCGGTGAGTGCGTTTGGTTTTCTCGGCACGCCTGCGGACATCGCTCTCGATCGCAGCCAGATCACGGCGCAGACAGGAAAGGGGGTGTCGCTCATCGGTGGAAAAATTTCGATGACTGGCACAAGCACGACTTCCGCGAAAATCATAGCACCTGAGGGACGCGTAAACATTGTGGCGGCGAAGGCGGGGGAACTGCCAGCGGATGTTTCGCGCCTCACAAGGGCGGAGTCGCGCGTGGCGAGCGGGGAGATGAATTTTATACGCTCGACGGTGGACACGGGCGGCACGCGTGGTGGCGCGGTGTTTATTCGCGGGGGAAAGCTCACGATGGATCGCAGCGGGATCGTCTCGAAGACTACAGGAACGGCTGCGGGCGCTGCGGTAGATGTGCGCGTTTCCGGGCTGATGCAGTTGACGCTCAATAGCCGCGTGTTCACGGAAACTGGCGGTGCAGGAGCGGCGGGCGATGTGACGATTCGCGCCGGTTCGCTTCGGCTGGAGACTGATTCGCTGCTTGGCAGTCAGGCACGCTCGGATGCGCTCGCTGCGGCGCGCGCGGGGCGTGTGACCATCAATGCGAATGCGCTTTCGATCAGCGACGAGGCTTCGATCTCGGCGTCCACTTTCGGGGCGGGGCGGGGGAATGTCGTGGGCGTGAATGTGAAGACGCTGAACATTCGAGGGACCGATGGGACCTCCCCGACGGGCATCGTTTCCAACACGAATGCAGTGACCGGCGGCGGGGCTGGCGGCGGTGTTCAGGTTCATGCGAAAAAACTCACTATCACAGATGGCGGCAGGATTTCGGCGGATACGTTTGGCGATGCGCGCGGCGGAAATGTGGAGGTGTGGGCGGACGATATTTTTCTCACCGCTCGCGGTTCGGCGAACAAGACCGGTTTTTTTGCGGATACCAATTCGCTCGGCAAAGGCGGGCACGGCGGCGAGGTGCGCGTTCACGCGGATCGCCTGCGCATCACGGATGGCGGGCTGATTTCCACGAAGACGCTCGGTCTTGGCGCTTGCGGTGATGTGAAACTCGACATCGGACTCATCGAGATTTCGCGTGGAGGGAGCGAGTTTTTCACGGGCATCGCTGCGGATTCGCCGGTGAATCGCGGCCCCGGTGGGAATGTATTTGTGGACGCAGGCATGGTGCATCTTTTCGACGGCGGGCAAATTTCCGCGAATACCTCGTCGAACGGCCTCGGTGGGCGCGGCGGCAACGTGACTGTGCGCGCCGACGATATTTTACTGGAGGGCGGACGAGTGTTTGAGTCGAAAATTTCCGCCGAGAGTGTGTCGCCGGGCGATGGTGGCGATGGTGGTAATGTGGATGTGACTGCGGGGCGGCTGCGCATTTTTGATGGTGCGCGGATTTCGGCGACAACGTTTGGCGGTGGCGATGGTGGGGATGTAGTCGTGCGCGCGCAGGACGCATTAATCAGCCAGCGCGGCACCGGGCTTTTCACGGGCATCGCGGCGGGGACGGTCTCGAAAGCGCTCGGCGCGGGTGCAGGCGGAAAGGTGTTCACGGAGTTCGACTCACTCGTGCTGACTGGCGGCGGTTCGATCCTTGCGAATACATTTGGCACCGGTAATGGCGGGAGCGTGGAGGTGAAGGCACGGTCGCTGGCGTTGGAGGATTTTGGTTCCATCGAGGCGTCGGCGACGGGCAAAGGATTCGCTGGGAGCGTGGCGATCACGGTCCAGGAACCGTTGACGATGCGCAGTAGCGCAGCGGTGCGGACGAGTTCGGACATCAGCGAAGCGGGCACAGTAGCGATCACTTCCGCGACGAGTATCGTGCTGGAGGATGCGAGCATCACGGTGCGCGCGACGAAGGGAAATGCAGGCTCCATTGTCTTGATGACACCGGACCGACTGACGCTGCTCCGCTCGGAAATACTCGCGGAGGCGGGGCTGAACGGCGGTTCGGTGTTCATTGACCCGCAGTATGTGATTCTCGACCACAGTCGCATTAGCGCGAACGCGATTCTCGGCGCGGGCGGTGCGATCACGATCATCGCGGATACGTTTCTTTCCTCATCGAGCGCGGTCACTGCGTCCTCGGAGGCGAGTGTGCAGGGCACGGTGGAAATCCAGTCGCCCGACGCGCAACTCGCCAATGCACTCACGCCGTTGTCCGCGTCGTTCGTGGGGATCGAAACGCGCTTGCAGGAGCGTTGCGCGATGCGGCTCGGCGGGGATTTCAGCACATTCCTACTCGTCGGGCGCGGAGGCACGCCGCCAGCGCCGGAGGATCTCCTGCTCTCACCGACAAAACTGCAACTCGATACGCCGCGACGTTAGAATTTTACGTAAAACCATTTTGCGGCGGCGGTATCTCTCACTAATTTTCAAACCACAATTGCTCACCGAAATCATTCCATGAAGTGCAAACTCATCAGTCCCACCCACGAACGGCAAACGCCTCATTTCACAAAAATATACCGAAAGGCGGTTGCTCACTCGCGTGGGATTGAGGTGCTGGAAAGCCGCATCGCCCCGGCGACATTCTTTGTCTCGAATGCGAACGACAACGGCACGGGTTCGCTGCGGCAGGCCATTCTCGATGCGAACTTCGCGCCAAACTCCGGCGGGGAGGATTTGATTTCCTTCGC
>JBEIQV010000193.1:0-6465 GCA_040376335.1 Verrucomicrobiia bacterium
GGGTTGATGATGCCGCGATACATCGCATCTATAGGATCAGCCACGTTTCCTCCGGTGCCGCCTCCACCTCCTCCGCCCCCGCCACCACCGGGCGTGTCATTTGCGGCGATGCTGACCGTGGCCGATGACTGAGTGCCGAGCGTTCCCGCGCTTGGCGTGCCGAGGCTGACGGTGAATGACTCCAGTGTTTCTTGATCCGTGTCGTCCACGATGGGGATATGGATTTCCTGACTGAAAATGCCGTCAGGAAAAGTGAGCGTTCCGCCAGTGCCGGTATAGTCCGAGGTGGAGGCGCTGCCCGGCGAAATCGTATAATCCACGGTCACTTCACCGTCGGCACTGTCGCGCTGAACGGTGAGGACGACTTCGGAAAACGTTTCAACAGCGGGGTAGGTATTGTTTGGAAAAGAAAACTCGCCGGAATTGAGCGTGCGAAATGAGTAATTGAACGTGCCGCTGCCCGGCTGGCCGGAGGGTGTCGAGAGCGCGATGAAAAATGTCTGCCCTTGCTGGATTGAAATTTCCGCTTGGTCCGCTGCGTAGGCGCTGACGGTCGTCAAAGCGCCGACACTTGCCCCCGTAAACAACGCGTAGCTGGGCGCGGGGCCAGCGTTCGAGTTTGTGACGATGGTGAATTTCCCGTTCACCGGTGCAGTGAAGCGATACCACAGGCTCATCGGCGCGCCGCTGTTCAGTTGAGGCTCGCTTGCTTCGGCGGTGGCGTTTGTCGTGTTGAACGCCATCAGTTGCGGATTGGTCGTCGGCAGCGTGACGGCATTGGCGAAGTTGTCATTCGCCAGTGCAGCGGAGGCGGTTTGGAATTTGATCGTAAATGTTCCGCTGCCTGCGCCGACGCCATCCACGGCGACCAGCAGGATATCTGAACTGAATCCAAAATTCGTGCTTTCGACGATCTCCGCACCGCCGGAGCCAGCGGAATCGGATGATGCCAGCGGAGTCAGATTCGCGATATCCGAACTCGAACCACTGTAGATCGCAACACGTGCATCGAACCCGCTCGGCGTCACGGTGACAGTGCCCTTGGTCAGCGATTCCACCTGCACGAAATACCACACCGAACGGGTCGCAGCGGCTCCTCCATGTGCGGGTTCACTGGCTTCGGCGGTTGCATTCACCGTCGTTCCGTTGACGGTCGCATTTTGGAAAACAATGACTGCATTCGCGACATCGTCATTCACCGGCGGAACAGGGGAAAGGGTGACGTTGAGCGAAAATGCACCGCTGGCGAAATTCACACCGTCCACCTGAATCCTGTAAGTGACCGCGCTACCGAGCCGGTTGTCCAATCTCACCTGATCCACACTGCCGCTGCCGGGAGCGTCATTGAAATCCACGAAAGACAAATTTGCCAGCGTCGTGCCGGTGTATGCGGTCATCTGCGAATCGAAAGCCGTCGGGGTCAGTGTCACCGTAGCGCGCTGCCCCGCTGGCACCGGCAACGAATACCATACCGAAGCAAAAGGGGGAGAGCCGGAGCTGTTGAATTCCTCAATCTCCGACGACGCATTCACAGTCGTTCCGCCAAAAGTCCCGGCACCAGCCAGCGCCTGCGCATTTGCAAAGTGATCGTTTGCGGGGCCGGATGCATCCAGCGCCAACTGGATTTGAAACGCGCCGGGCGAGCCTTCCTGCAATGCGACCTCGATGAAATAGGTCTGTGATGACGCGGAGGTATTCGCAATCGTAGTTCGCTCCGCCACGCCTGCCCCGCCTTCCAGCGCGTAGCGGTGAGCGACGAAGTCCGTGAAGTCCGTCCCCGTGATCACGGCAAAAAGAACATCGGTCGCCACATTCGTAGGAGTCACCGTGATGCGTGCAATCTGCCCGGCAGGCACATTCACTTGATACCAGACAGAACGCGCAGGGTCCGCATTTCCGACGAGGCTTTCGTCCTGCTCGACGGTTGCCTCCACCAGCGTGCCATTGGTCGTCCCGGCACTGAGCACGGTGCGATTGGCAAAATTATCGTTCGACGGAGGTGCTGCGAAAACCGTGTTAGCGGGGAGCATGAAGGCGACGAGCAGGAGCAGCACGTATTTCATGGGCGCATCGTAATGTGCACAATGAGTGGTTGGTAAAATATATTTCCGACCGGTGAATGATGCCTCGTCATTCCACATTCGACATCCGTCATCGCCAGCGCGTATCCGAGTCGCATGAAAACACTCACCTTCCTCTCCCTTCTTTCGTCGTCCATTTTTGCGCTCGCGCAGTCGGGGGTGGACGGGGATGCGAATGGCGTTTTGCTGAAGGCGATCCCGGACAGGTTGGTGGTGCTGACTTTTGATGATGCTCCGGCGAGTCATGCGACGGTGGTTGCGCCGATTCTGAAGTCGCTGGGGTTTGGCGGTTCGATTTATGTGTGCAACTTCGATTCGTTCAAGACGCGGAAGGATTGGTATCAGACTTACCGGCAGATGAACGCGATGCACGCGGATGGGCTGGAGATTGGGAATCACACTTACGGGCATGGCGGGGGATTGGAGAATTATTTACGGATGGAGGATGAGGTGATGGCGAATGGCGGGCCGAAGATGACGACGGTGTGCTGGCCGATTTACCAAGTGGTGTGGCCGATTATTCCGGGGCTGCTGAAGCATGGCTACATGTTCGGGCGCGGCGGGCATGAGCGGCCCTACCGGCCTACGGTGGATAATCCTTTTGATGTGCCGTCGTTTTCGATGACGGATGGAACGTCGAGTGAGAATTTCATCAAGGCGGTGCAGCAGGCGTGTCGGGGCCGGGTGGTGGTGCTGACGTTTCACGGGGTGCCCGATATGGAGCATCCTCCGGTGAGTCTGGAGCCGGTGATGTTCAAGGCGATGATGCAGTATTTGAAGGACAACAATTACCAGTGCATCGCGATGCGCGACCTAGCGAAGTATATCAATGTGGAGAAGGCGGCGACGCTGCCACGCACGGCGAAGGATGCGAAGGACGCGCCGCCGTTCGAGCGCCTCAAGGACGAAAAGCCGTTCATCGCGCCGCCGTCGGGTGACATCCGCGAGTTTCGTTTTCCCGATCTAGCTTCGGCGAGGATTTCCAAAGGGGAGATCACGGTGACTGTTCCGCACGCCACGGATGTCACGGCGCTCGCGCCGAAAATCACGGTGTCCGCCGATGCGACCGTTGCTCCGGCGTCGGGTGCGGTGCGCGATTTTTCCAAGCCGCAGACTTACACGGTCACGGCACGCGATGGGGCTGTGAAAAGCTACGTCGCCACGGTGAAGAAAACGCCGGTGAGCACTGCGAAGGATATGCTGACTTTCACGCTGCCGGGCGAGCGCTACGTTGCGATTTCGCAGAGTCGCATCGCTGTCTATGTGCCGACGAGCACGGATGTGACGGCGCTGACTCCGGCGTTCACGTCGTCGCCTTTCGCCACGGCGGAACCCGCTTCGGGTGTGGCGCGGGATTTCAACAGACCGCAGACTTACAAGATCACAGCGCAAGATGGATCTTCGCAGACGGTCGCGGTTGCGGTGGTGAAGAGCGACAAGGCGAACGCTTTCGCATGGACGAAAGCGGAGGACGGGAATTGGAGCGAGGCAGCACGGTGGACGGACAGCGCAGCCGCACCGGTGGGGGCGGGTTCGCCGGACTACATTCTTAGTTTCAACCAAGGCGGCAAATGCACGGCGAAGAATGATATGGCTGCGGGATTTGTGCTGAACCGGCTCGTCCTCGGTGAGCGCTCCGGCGGGCTCACCCTCAGCGGCAACGCCATAACCTTCTTGGAAGAACCTGCGAGCCGATTCCGCCCCGCAATTCACGCGACGAAGTGCGGGATCGTGAACATCAACGTGCCCGTCATGCTCTATGACTACGATCTTACCGTCGTCACTTCTCCCGACAAAGACCCCAACTGCTTCATCACGTTCAATGAGCCTATCTCTGGCCAAGGTAAGCTCATTTTGAAAAGCTCCGGTGATTCCAACGTCGCGGGCATCAATTTCCACGATGTGCATTTCGGCGTCCTGCAAATCAACAACTCGAACACTTACAGTGGCGGCACTGCTATCCACGGCGGAAAAATCAACGTGAGGAAAAGCGACGGTCTCGGCACCGGTGTCGTTACGCTCGACAACTTCGGCACATTGTCCACCGAGCGCGAACTCGCGAACAGGGTCATCATCAAACAAGGCACGCTTTTTCACTGTAAACTAAGTGGTGAGATAGGACTGATTGGCCAAGCTGGTTTCATCGGCAACTGCACCATCACCGGAAGCATGAGCGGGCCCGGCGGCTTCACGATGTTTGGCACCAACGGCCTTTACCTCAACATGAGACCCGGCGGCACGGTGACGCTCTCCGGTGCGAACACCTACACGGGGCCGACCACCATATTCCCCAGCACGCTCGTTGTGAAAAAAGCCGCCTCACTTTACAACGCGGACGCCGCGAAATGGACGGCGGCAAACATCACGATCCACAAAGCGGCGACGCTCCGACTGAATGTCGGCGGCCCCGGTGAGTTCACGGGCGAGCAAGTCGGCACGTTGCTGGGAAACCTCACGCGCACTGTGAATGACAACGGAATGATGGGCGGCTCCTTTCTCTGTCTCGACACGGTGAACGCCACGCAGCCAGTCATCATCTCTGCCAATCTCGGGGATTCCAAAGGCCCCAGCGGCGGCGCGTTTGTTTTCAAAAAATGTGGCAGCGGTGCGATACGGCTATCCGGCAACAACACCTACACCGGCCAGACGATCCTTGAGAGCGGCAGCCTCAGCGTCGCGTCGCTCAACTGTTTCACCGAGGGCAAACGCAAAGCCAGCAGCAGCCTCGGCGCGCCGACTGACATCGAAAGCGGCGAGATCGTCATCGGTGAAGAAGGGAAGGACGGCGAGTGCGCGCTCATCTACACCGGCAGCGGTGAGAGCACCGACCGCGTCATCAATCTCGCAGGAAAAAACGCCACCGTGACGTTTGAACAATCCGGCACCGGCCTATTGAAATTCACCAGCCCGCTCCTCATCTCAGGCTACGGCGCAAACAAAACCATCGCACTCACCGGCAGCACTACTGGCACCGGCGAATTCGCCGCCACCATCACCGACCCGCACGACCGCGCAGGTAAAGCCACCACGGCGATCAATAAAAGCGGCACGGGAAAATGGACGCTCTCCGGAGCAAACACCTTCACCGGCCCGCTCACGATCAGCGGCGGCACCCTCGCCATCGCGATCGAACGGAGCCTTTCTGCAAAGTGTGAAATCACCATCGCCGCCGGCGCGAAGTTGGAACTCAATTTCAAAGGCCAGATGAAAGTTCGCAAGCTCACCCTCGAAGGCAAAGTGCAACCTGCGGGAAAATACACCGCAGCCAGCGCGGTAGATTGCATCAAAGGCAACGGACTTCTTGAAGTCACCGAATAGGTAGGTGCCGCTTAGTCCCGCACCAAAGCACAGAAAAAATATCAAGTCGCGCACGGTGCAAAGTGACGTGCTTATGCGCGGCGGACTCAGGGCAGTGGTGGTGATCTTGAGCTGACCGAGCGGGGCCCCTCCATCGCAAAATTCGGATTCAAGCTCTTGATGGTAACCCCCTGTGCCGCGTCGTCCTCCAAGATGGCGTTTGCCAAATCGCTGCGGGCTGTGAGGTGGATGAACACGTAAACCTGACTTACCATAAGCACTAGGGCTCCGATGCTGCCGGTTGAGTGAAGCTGACAACAGAGCCAGAGGCTTTCCGTTTTCCTCGCTGCTGTTTAAAGGATGCGCATGAACACGACGAACGCGCTCCGTATTTCCGCCATCATGGGTTTTCTGGCTGTGGCATTAGGGGCTTTTGGGGCGCATGGGTTGAAGGCGATGCTGGAGTCGAACGGGCAGCTCGGGACTTGGGAGAAGGCGGCGCATTATCATCTCGTCCATGCGGTCGCGCTTGTGGCGCTGTCGCTGTGCGGGAAGCTGCGTGTGTGGCCGTGGCGGCTGTGGCTGGCAGGGACGGTGATTTTCAGCGGCTCGCTGTATGTGCTGGCGCTGACGAATGTGAAGTGGTTGGGCGCGATCACGCCGATCGGCGGCACGTTGCTGCTCGTGGGCTGGCTGGCGCTGGCGTTTTCGCGGGAGAAGGTTTAGCGCACGGCGAGTTCCTCGACGCTGGGGCAGGTGCAGACGAGGTTGCGGTCGCCGAAGACGTTGTCCACACGACCGACGGCGGGCCAGAATTTGAATTCGCGTAGCCACGGGGCGGGATAGGCGGCTTGCTCGCGGGAGTAGGCGCGCTGCCAGTCGCTCGCGGTGACGGCGCTGGCGGTGTGCGGTGCGCGCTTGAGGGGGTTGTCGGCTTTATCCATCGCGCCGCTCTCGACGGCGGTCATCTCGGCGTGGATGGCGAGCATGGCTTCGCAAAAGCGATCCAGTTCGGCTTTGCTCTCGCTCTCGGTGGGCTCGACCATGAGCGTGCCGGCGACGGGCCAGCTCAGCGTGGGGGCGTGGA
>JBEIQV010000121.1:0-9497 GCA_040376335.1 Verrucomicrobiia bacterium
CCCCGCGCCGCTCGCCGCGGCAGGCGTTCGGGGGAACAAGGTGGCCAATGCCACCACAACAGCGGTAATCACCAACAACCAACTAAACCAAAACCACGAAAAACTCTCATAGCGAGTGGATCAAAGTTCGGGGGCAGGCCACCTCGACTTCTTCGAGGATGTGCGTGGAAAAAATGATCGCCTTCTTTTCACCCATCCGCCGGATGAGCGTCCGCACCTCGTGCTTCTGATTCGGATCAAGACCGTCCGTCGGCTCGTCGAGAATCAACACCTCGGGATCGTGGATGATGGACTGCGCGAAACACGTGCGGTGCCGGTAGCCCTTGGAGAGCGTCTCCACGCTTTGGTGCAGCACATTTTCCAAAAAGCACATCTCCACCGCGCGATGCACGGCCTTCTTTTTCGCGTCACCCCGCAGCCCGCGCAACTCGGCGGTGAAATGCAGGAAGCCGCTCACGGACATGTCCGAATACGAAGGCGCATTTTCCGGCAGGTAGCCGATGAGGCGCTTCGCAGGCAGCGGGTTTTCGACGATGTCATGGCCGCCAATGGAAATGGCGCCCTCGGACGGCGGGATGAATCCGGTGATCATCCGCATGGTGGTGGATTTGCCGGCACCGTTCGGGCCGAGAAATCCCAAAACCTCGCCCCGCTCCACGGTGAACGTGATACCGTTCACCGCAGTCTTCGGGCCGAAGTTCTTCTTTAAATCACGAACTTGGATCATGTGGTTAGGATATGAAACAGATGGCGCTTTTTCAGAGCGGCCAGTTTAGATTTTTCACCATCAAATTTGTTCAAACTTTTTTTATGGTGACGGCTGCAAGGAACACTTCTCATCCACCTCAAAATATGTGAATGGTGTTTCAGCACCGTCGCTTTATTCTCGATCCACTCCTGCTTTCCATCCTCCGCAAAATCCCTTCTCAGCTACATATGAACCTGTCCGTTGTGCCTCCTTTCCCATTCGCCAAGCGCTGGAAAATCGAGCCACAGCGGGTATCACCTGCATACACCAGTCCGCATAGGCTGCCCGCGTTATTCGCTAATTCAACCTCAGCACTGCATACACCGACACGGTGGAGCCGGACGGCGGGATCGTCGATACCTTGAGCCGCACGTAGGCCTTCTTGGAGGTCGGCGGCACAACGGCGGTGAAAGCCCCGGCTGCTTTTGTAATCACATTGGTCGCAGGCACACCGTGCCATGTCACGAGGTCGGTGGAATACTGCACCCTCACACGCGCCATCCGCCTGCGCGTGGGGTCCGGCGTGCATTGCACGGACATATTGCCCGAATACCCAGCGACCGGTCCGCCCAGCGTGACCGGGAGTTGGTCGGCGTCCGGAGCAGTGGGATTCAAACCGAGTGCGTATTCCACGAATTGCGGAATGCCGTCTCCTTCCGCGTCGTCTATGAATGATTTGTTCGTGATGTCGTTTTCCGCGAGCCAGTCGTAGTAGGGCTGGTTGCGATTGATGCGGAGAAGCGCGAGCGCCTCCGCGTCGGTAATCTGCGGGATACCTGCGTTGTAGCCCGCGTTGAACGCCGAGATGATCGCGCGCGCATTCCTGATCTGCGACGCCGTGTTTGGGTGCAGACCGTCCCGGGTAAAGGCGTAGCGCGGGTTGTTGTCGGCTTCCATGTCGTTCACGATTTCCACTGCGCCAAAATAATAATGCACTCCCTTGATCAGATTTGCGGTCTGACCGTAAGCATTCGCGACTGGGATGCCTTGCTTCGCGGCCAGTGACGCGATCAACTGGTTGGCCGCTTGCGTTGCTGCCGTGACATTGGCGCGCTTCAGTGGGTCCGGATGCGCCGCCTTTTTCGCCGGTGTCGCGCCGAGGTCGGGGACGTTTACTATGACGATCTGTGCCTTCGGATTCCGTTGCCTCACGAAATTGATGATCCGCGAAAGATTGGACTTGATGCCGGAAATCAGTGCCGTGCTGCTGCCACCATCGTAAATAGTGCCGTATGTGGCGCGAAAATCATTTCCGCCGAGCCAGATCACCACCCGGTTCGCGGTGTTCGCGAGTTGTTCCTCCAGCGGCAGTCGCGCGGCGAAGAACGCGGGCTTCGACCAAGGAGTCGCCATCACAAATTCCCGGTATTGCCCCGATGTGACGCCGGGGATGCCCCAGTTGTATTCAAAGCCGCTCATCCGCGGAACCGACCACATTTTCGGCAGCACCTTGTATCCGCCAAAGTTGAAATACTGCGGCCTCATCCTGTGCATCACCTCGACCCAACTCATAGACACCCATCCGGGCACCGTCACCTTCGCGTAATCAGTGGGGAGGTTGATGAAATTCGGCACATCCGGGATGGTGTCGTATTCTGCGGTGAGACTGTCGCCGATGGTCACGACATTCGCCGCGCGTGCAGAGGTCGCAACAAGGCCCACGACTAAAAACAGAACGGCTAGCAGTCTCACACGTTGTCCGTTGCAGAACGCGATCCGACCAGAGGTAAAACGTTTGCTGACCGAGCTGTGAATAATCATCACGCCACTCGAATAGCACAAACTCCGCACTTCGTCATGGGAATGATCAGTGCGGCTATTTGAGTTGGAGGATGAGGACTTGAGGTCGTTGTGGAATTTGATCGGGAAGTTGACAGAGGAATCGGGTTTCGATTGGTCAATCAGCGCACATCCCACCCAGAGAAACCTGTTGAATACAGGGAGAAAAGGGGGAGTGGGCAGATCTGGATTCGAACCAGAGAAGGCGTAAGCCAGCGAATTTACAGTCCGCCCCGTTTGGCCACTTCGGTATCTACCCTTTATGTTTGGGGCGCGCCTTATACGCATCTCCCCGCTGGCACGCAAGTGGGTTGAATGATTATTTTTCGCGGGGTGAGAATCCGGAGTTCCCGGCGACTACCAAGGCCACAGTTTGCGCCAGAAGGGACGCTGGCCTTTTCCGGGTGGGACGGCACCGGGCTTGGTTGCTTCTGCGGGAGCGGGGAGTTGCTCGCGGGGGATGATTTTGATGTTGCGAACTTTGATGCGTTCGATGGGGTAGTCGTTGGTGTCGGTGGGTTTTTCGGAAATGAGGTCGAGCACGTCGATGCCCTGGATGACGTTGCCGAAGACGGTGTATTGGCCGTCGAGCTGCGACTGCGGCGCGAGGCAGATGTAAAACTGGCTGCCGTTGCTGCGGCGCTGGGGGTTTACTTTGTCGCCGAGGCGGGCGGCGGCGACTGCGCCCTTGGTGTGCTTTGCGCGAATCTCGGCGGGAAGTGTGTAGCCGGGGCCACCGGTGCCGACTTTGTCGCGCGAGGATTTTTTGCTGAGCGGGTCGCCGGTCTGGACGATGCGGCCGGGGATGGCGCGGTGGATGGCGCAGCCGTTGTAAAAGCCGTCATCGGCGAGTTTTTTGAAATTGGCGACGGTGGCGGGCGCATCTTTTTCGCGGAGTTCGATGGCGACGTTGCGTTTCACGCCGTCCTCGAAACGGAGTTCGATGAGGGCGACGTCGTCGGCGCGAATTGTGGCGGTGGCGAGGGCGAGCAGGATGAGTTTTTTCATGGGATAAATGGCAGTGTGTGAATGGCGACAGGCACGGGCGCATCGGGTGCCTCCGCGCTTGCGGCGAGGAGTGATTCGTGCGGTGTGTCACGGCGGAGGTAGCCGAGAGCGATGTGGCGGTCGAGGGCGAAACTGAACGCGGTGCTGGTGAGGCGCCCCAGTTCCTTGTCCGGCGCGTCGGCGGTGAAAATGCGCGCGCCTCGGGCGAGGGGAACATTATCGCTGGAGACGAAGCCGTGGAGCGCGCGATTTGCGTGGCCGACGCTCTTGATGCGCGAGATGACTTCCTGGCCGATGTAGCAGCCTTTGTGAAAATCCACGTGCGTGCGGTCGAGGCCGGCTTCGGCGGGGAGCGTGTTTTCATCCAGCTCGAAGCCCCAGCGCGGGACGCCGTGTTCGATGCGGATGAGTTCGAGTAGTTGGTCGGAGAGCACGGGGAATTGCGCGGCGAGCTGCTCCCACACGGGTGCGAGGTCTTTTCGGAAAGGAGGAAAGTAATCGTGCCCGGCGATGCCGTAGCGATTGGAGGGGATGAATTTTTCGCGCAGCGAATCGGGCGGCGTGCCGATGAGGTGGACGATGGCGATGGTGTTCGTGGCGTCCTCCATCGTCACGTCGTCGGCGATGATGTAGCGTTCGAGTCGCGCGGGAAGTGTGTCGGCGACTGACGCGTCGGCGTCCACGAGGATGCCGCTCGGGCCGAGGCTCGCGCGGATTTCGGCGCAAAGTTTTCCTTTCGCGGTGGTGACGCACGCGGGCAGGACGCACGGCGTTTTTGCGGCGGCGATGTTTGCGGTGAGCTGGCCGTTGAGGTAGCGCACGCGGTCTGCGCCGGTGAAAAGAAGTTTCACGCGAGAGGCGAGGTCCACGACTCCACCGCGCTCGCGGAAAATCCGATACTCAGCGGCGAGGTCGCTCATGCTGTGGTGCCGTTTTCGTAGGCCTTGGCGACGACGGCGAAATCGAGTTCGCCCCAGCCGCTTGTGATGGCGTTGAACATGGCATGGCCGACGGTGCTGGTGGCGGGGATTTCGAGGCCGAATTTGTTCGCGAGCTGGATGCCGAGTTGCACGTCTTTGAACATGTGCTTGAGCGAAAAGTGCGGCTCGTAATCGGCGGCGATCATCTTCGGCAATTTGAGATCGGTGACACCGCTGCGCATCGCGTTGTTTTCAATGGCCTCGACGAATTTCTCCGGCTGCACGCCCGCTTTGCTCACGATGGCGAGCGCCTCGGCGAGCACTTGCGCGGTGGCGGCGCTGATGAGGTTCGTGGCGACTTTCACCACGGCGGCCTGCCCGATGCCGCCGATGAAGACGATGGATTTGCTCGTGGCTTCGAGCACGGGTTTCACGCGCTGGAAGGTCTGCTCGTCACCACCGACGTAGTAGCAAAGCTGGCGTTTTTCCGCTGCGATTTTGCTGCCGGTGAATGGTGCATCGAGAAACTGCGCGCCGGTCTGTTGCACGCGGCGCGCGACTTCCAGCGTGCCTTC
The DNA here is from genome assembly GCA_040376335.1 of Verrucomicrobiia bacterium. Lineage (GTDB taxonomy): Bacteria > Verrucomicrobiota > Verrucomicrobiia > Chthoniobacterales > Chthoniobacteraceae > SXWH01. The sequence continues at coordinate 5,031 of JBEIQV010000121.1, forward strand.
GAGGCCGATGGTGCCGTGGCAAAGGACGACGTGCTCCGGTGTGAGCGCGTCTTTCATCGCCTCGATCATTTCCATCGTGGCGGGCGCGTCGGCGACAAAGAGCTGGATGATGTCGCACGTGCGGGCGACTTCAGCGGCGGAGCCGAGAAAGTTCGGCACGGGCTTCGGCGTGCGATTCCAGACGAATGCATTCCAGCCCTGATTGCGCAGGCCGGCAGCTACGCGCGAGCCGATGATGCCGAGGCCGATAACCCCGATGTTTTTGCTGCGGGAATTGCGATGGAGAGCCATGTGGCGATCAATGCAGCAGACGCACGCAAATGCGGCAAGCAGGCTTCGTGTGCCTGTCAGGATTTCCCGGAGATCGAAAGCGTCGGGCGACGCTTATTTACCGGCCTTTTCCGCTGGTGCGGGCGCGGCGGAACCAGCGCTGACCGGCGGTGTGCTCACGGCTGGCGTGTTGGCTGGCGTGTTGGCTGGCGGAGCGCTGACGGGAGGCGTCACGGCCTCGACGGGCTTCTTTTCCGCAGCGGGTGCCGGCTCTTCTTTAATCTCGGCGATTTCGATCTTGGATTTCGCGCGCAGGTCGGCGACGAGCTTGGTGACTGCTTCGCGTTTCTTGCTGTCCGTGAGGAAGCCGAGGATTTTTTCCTTCGCGGCTTCGAGCGGTTGCTTGCTCGCTGCTTTGCGGTCCGTGGCTTTGATGACGTGGTAGCCGAATTGCGTGCGCACCGGCTCTGCGGTGACTTCGTCCTTCTTCAGCTTGAAAGCGGCCTCGGCGAATGGCTCCACCATCGCTCCCGTGCGTGGGAAGAAATTCAGATCGCCGCCGCGCTCCTTCGCGCCGGGTTCCTCGCTGAGTTCCCCGGCGAGCTTTGCGAAATCTTCCTTCTTCGCGCGAACGGTCGCTGCTTCCGCTTTTTTGAGAGCCTCTTTCACCTGCTCCGGCGTGGCGTCTTGTTTTGCCATGAAAAGAATGTGGCTCGCGCGCACCTGCTCGGGTTGCTCGAAATACTTGGGGTTCTTTTCGTAGAAATCCTTCACATCCGCATCGGTGGTGGCGGTGAACTTGCCTTTGATCTGCCCGTCCATCCAGCTCTGCTGCTGCATCTGCTTGCGGAGATCTTTTTTCACGCCCTCGATGGTCATGCCCATCTTTGCGAGTTCCTTGGTGATGTCCGCCTCGGAGCCGTGATCCTTGCTGAGGCGCTTGAACTCAGCGTCCACTTCCGCGTCTGCCACTTTCGCATCGGCGGAGGCTTTCACGATGATGCGCTCGGTGATGAGGTTTTCGAGAATCATCTGGTAAGCCTGCTTCTTTTGCCCTGCTGGAATCGCATCCGGCGGCATCCCCTGGCGGGACATGACTTGCTGGAAAGCCTGATCCACATCGGTGCTCTTGATCGCTTCGCCGTCCACGGTGGCGGCGACGCCATCGGGGAGTTTCACGGTGGGTTTTGCTTCAGCGGCTGCTGGAGCTGCGGGTTTGTCTTCGGTTTTCACAGCTTCGGGTTTCGCTTCTGCTTTCACCTCGGGTTTCGCTTCGGCTTTTGGCTCCGCCGGTGCGGTCTTGGCGGGTGCAGTCTTTGCGGCTTTGTCTTTTTTCGCAGGAGCATCTGCGCCGATGGCGACGGTTGCTGCGGCGAGCGTGATTGCGAGTGTGAGCGGGCGAGTGCGGTTGGTTTTCATGCGAAAGGGCGCGGAAGCTGCCACGGTCATTTGCGGCTGGCGAGGGCTTTTCTGGAAAAAGTTTCACCCTCGTTTCATCGGGGAAAACCCCGCACGCAGGAAGCTACGAGCGTTTGTAGTGCAGGCTCAGCGTGTGAAAGGCCTGCTCGCCGGTGTTTGCACCGGAACGAGAAATCAAAGAATCAGCCCGACACTTTTCCCCGCCCGCCGCCACGCTCAATCCCGTTCATCCATAAAATCCCGAAAATCCTGTCTCTCTTTTTGGACAGGAACACAGGATTTGCAGGATTGACGGGATGGACCTCGCGCAAAGCCGCAATGGCGCAAAGGCGCAAAGCGGCGGCAGAAAAACACTTTTCATTTCGCCACAAAAAACTCGCCGCCAACCCCCGCCTGCTATACGACAACTTCATCGAACCCGATGACTCCTACCCGGCCCATTTCCAGAAGCCCCCGCAAACTTCCATCCACCCCGCTATGCGACTACGGATATTTTCCAAGTCGTATAATAACAAGTTAGGCGTCGCTACCCACACTCTATGACGACCGGCAAATGGCTTCCTTGGACAGCAGCGGTTTTGGCACATGCCGGCATCATAGGCGCAGTCACCTTCTGGCCACGAACTCCTGTTGCGGACAGGCCCCCGGACATTTTCATGTAGGAACTTGATATTCCAGATTTCACCGGCACGCAGATCCAGATGTGCTCGACTCACAACCTCGAGATGCAGCCCGCGGTGGTTCTCATAAATCAGCTAGGATCTCCTGACGAGCCGCCGAGTTCAACCCGTGACCGCCTCTTCCCTCATAGCGGCACTTTTGTTTGGGGCGACTACGCTTTAGCCTTGGCTCCTGCATGCGTCGCTCGCATCTACGTCTGTCCCGAGTGCCAACGCGCTGAGAAGCAATGGAGGCTCGCCAAGCAACAATCGAAATGACCGCAACGCCTCCTGAATAACAGGAAGAGGAAGGTGTTAGGCTGGAACGAGTTTCATATTTAGGGCTGTGGCTTGTTTTTGGAGGTTTTGCAGGCGGCGTGCGTTGATGGCGCGATCCTTCATGCGCCACCGTCTGTCGCACCGCATACGCGGTGCATGGATGCCGCGCGCGATCCGTGGGCTGCGTCGCTTCGCTCCTTGCACACGGCTACCATCGTTGCTGGCGCTACGCGCCAATCCTTTCGAGCAGTTTGATGGTAGAACTCGTTTTACTCCACTCGCTACGAGCGTTTGTAGTGCAGGCTCAGGGTGTGGAAGGTCTGGTTGCCGGTGTTTGCGCTGACGTTGAAATAGATCAGCTCCACGGCTGTGTTGTTCTTGTTCCATTTGTAGCCGACGAGCGTTTGCGAAGCGTTGCCGTCGGGCGTCGGCGCGGTGCTGCGAACGATCTGCTGGCCCTGGCCGTAGAGGCGTTCGAGCATCTGGCGTTTTTCGCCGAGACAGGCGCCGTAGCGTTCTTCGTCCCAGCCGTCCTGTTCGTATTGCAGTTCCACTTCCACGAGCTGGCCACCGCTCAGGCGCTCGACGATTTTTCCGTCCTTGGCTTTGTCTTTGGAAAGCTGGCCGCCGAGGAAGTAAAACATCACTCGCCGAAGTTCCGGCGGCTTGGGCGCGGTTTTGTCGGCGGGGTCCGGCTTTTTAAACCCCGTCACCGTCACGGCCCATCGCGGGCCGACTTTCCGGCGCTCGATGATGTTCAGTTTCGCCGAGCCGATCTTGCTCTCCATGCGATCCGACGGCTCGTGCCACACGAGGCTGAATGGAGGCGAAATCTCATTGCCATTCGATGCGGGCGGCAGGGGAGCGGGCGTGTTTTTCTGCGCAACGGCAAATGTTGTCAGTGCAAAGAGCACGACAAACACTGGCCGGAGCGCGGAGCAAAAAGTCATTCGACGCATACGAGCGTGGAGAGTGGGCTGTGGGCAATCGCAAAGAGGGTGGCGTGAATTTCCGGCAGCACCGGATTTTTCCGTGAGCTTCCCTCGCGCCTGTCCTCTCGGGCCTACTTATATTTCGCCTGAATCTCCGGCCAGCGTTTCAGGAAAGTCTCGGCCATGATGGCGTGACCGGTGCCGTTCGGGTGGATGGCATCGCCGCCGTGGGTCTCTTTGATCCGCGCGAGCATCGGCGTGCGGATGTCCACCACGCTCACGCCGTCCTTGCCGTCGAGCGAGAGGAGCCACTTGCTATATTTCGCGAGCACTTGGTCGTAGTAGGGATAAGCCGTGCGGTAGCCGAATTTTTTCGGATCCTTCTCCGCCTCCACGTCGGCCTCCGCGTTTGCCTTCGCATAAAATGCCTCCTTGCCCGCAGCATCCAATCCCTCCGGCAATGCAGGGCCTGCCGACGCGAACGGTGGTGGAGTGAGGAGAATCAAGTGCGCGCCGGCGTCTTTCGTCTTTTTGGCCAGCGACAGGACGCCCTCTTGATACGCCGCAAAACGCTTTTCGTTAAAAGGGTGGTAGATGCCGTCATTGATGCCGTAGCACGCGACGACCCACGTGGGTTTTTCCTCGGCGATCAACTTGCCGACCCAGTTGTGCGCGCATGGACGGCGACCGGGATGATACGCTTCGCTCAAGTTCGAGAGCGTCTCGCTCATGTGCCCCCAATTATGGATCTGCGGCGGATTGGTCGGGTTCTGTTTAATCAACTCGGCCTTGATGGTTTTCACATACCCGCCCGCCTTGGTGATACTGTCGCCGAGGAAAAAGAACATCTGTGGCGCGGCTTGTGGCGCGGCTTGTGGCGCGGCTTGTGGCGCGGCTTGTGGCGCGGC
>JBEIQV010000305.1:0-3804 GCA_040376335.1 Verrucomicrobiia bacterium
CCGTGGCTGCCGCCTGCTGATACGCTGGAAAACGTGCGCACACTCCCCGGTGACATCCGCATCACCACATCCGCCCCATCGCTTTTGATGGACACACCGCTGCCTCCGCCAAACGTCAGCGCCCCTGACCGCCTCGCACTGCCCGCGCCCGCGCTCGCGCAAACCCCCAGCCCCGACCTGGCGCTGGTCACAGTCTTCGTCGCTACCAGCCCCGCACCCGAAATGCGCGGACGCCAGCCCGCATGGGATCGCCCACAGATCACTACCGATCCCACCCTCGAAATGTCGCGCGCCCTCCCGCTCGACCCGCCCATCGGCCTGCGCGAAACCACACCATCATTCGTCCGCGTGAACCTCCCCGCGCCAGTCGCACAAAATATCCTTACCAATCTGGGCACACCCGCGCCGGAAATCGTAGCCCCCATCGCCCCTGACACGCGCCCAGCCACCTCACTGCTTGCTCGTTAACAACATCCGTTGTTCGGAGAAAACAAAGTTGACAAGGGGGAGTTGGCCGCTAGTTTGCGCGCCCTTTCGCCACCCGGCATGCATACGCAGGTCGGGTGTTTTACACTAAACTCAGCAACCGCAGGAGGGTCGCGAAAACCCGCCAGCACTGCAACAACACATGGCTCAATATCGTTCAAAACGTTACCGTGCCGCCGCGGAGAAACGCGACGGCAATAAAGTATATCACCTCGCCGAGGCGATCGCCGCTCTGAAGGCGATGCCCGCTCCGAAGTTTGACCAGACGGTCACTCTCGCATTCCGGCTCGGCGTGGATCCCAAGCAATCCGACCAGATGGTTCGCGGCACCTGCCCGCTGCCTCATGGCTCGGGCAAAAATGTCCGCGTTCTCGTTTTCGCCGAAGGACAGGCTGCCGAGGCAGCACGCGCTGCTGGCGCGGAGTTTGTCGGCTACAAGGACATGATCGAAAAATGCACCGGCGGCTTTCAGGATTTCGACATCGCAGTGGCGACGCCCGCCGCTATGGCTGAAGTTCGCAAGCTCGGTAAAGTCCTCGGGCCTCGCGGACTCATGCCGAACCCGAAGACCGGCACCGTCACCGACGACACCGCGAAGGCGGTTCGCGAAGTGAAGGCGGGCCGTGTGGAATTCAAACTCGATAAGAACGCGAACATCGCGGTTCCAGTCGGCAAGTTCAGCTTCGGCGCTGATCAGCTTCTCGATAACGGCAAGGCGGTTATTGACGCAGTCGTCAAAGCCCGCCCCTCGACGGCGAAGGGCCGCTTCGTGGACAACATCACACTCAGTGCGACCATGACGCCCGGCGTCACCGTGGACGCTTCACCATTTTTGAAACTCGCCTAACCGAGGACACCTACCATGCATCCAGCAAAAGCAACTCTAGTTTCCGACCTGAACAGCAAGCTCAACGCTTCGCCGTTCCTATTCGTCACCGATTACGCCGGTCTCGACGTTCTTCAATTCAGCGAACTGCGCAACCGCCTGCACAAGGCTGGTGCGCGCTGCATCGTTGTAAAAAACAGCTTCCTCCGCCTCGCGGTGAAGGAAGCGGGACTGCCGGACCTCGGCACGCTCTCCGGCCAGACTGCGGTCGTCGTTGGCGACAAGGACGCAGCAGCAGCCGCGAAGGTGCTGAAGACGTTCACCGCGGAGTTCAAGAAACCCACGCTGAAAACCGGCGTTCTTGACCGCCTCATCGTCTCGTCCGAGCAAATCAACGCCATCGCCGACCTCCCTTCACGCGATGTCCTGCTCTCACAACTCCTCGGCGTGCTCAATGCACCCGCCAGCAAACTCGTCCGCCTGCTCAACGAGCCGGCCAGCCAGCTTGCGCGCGTGCTCCAAGCCAAGGCAGATCAAGCACCCGCGGCCCCGGAAGCTCCCGCAGCACAGGCTGCTCAGGAAGAAACACCGGCACCGCAGGAAACACCCGCAGCGTAACCAATTATTTTTTAAGACATGGCAACATCCGAATCCGTCAACACACTCCGCCTGCACGAAAAAGACACAGGCAGCTCCGACGTTCAAATCGCGCTCCTCACCGAGCGTATTAATTACCTCACCGACCATTTCAAGATGCACACGAAGGATCACTCCTCGCGTCGCGGCCTTCTCCAGATGGTCGCACGCCGCCGCAGTCTGCTTGATTATCTCAAGCGCACCGCGCCGGATCGCTACAAGGCGATCGTTGAAAAACTGAGCCTGCGCCGTTAATTACTTCGCGTCGCCCCGGTGATGAACCGGGGCGATTTGCTTTACCCGGTTCGTTAGACAAACGAGCTGCGCCACTGCCGAAACCGGGCGGTAGGAGGCGCGGCAAACAACAACAACACAAGCCATAGGCACGCCGGCGACATCGGCTGTCTTCCGCGACTTCTCCTTTGTCCTTTGTCCTTTGCCCTCCCGTGTGGAGCGTAAAGGAGAAAGGCACAAGGAAGCAGGGGCGGGAGCAGAAGGATCGAACAGGCGCGCTAGTTGGCATTTTCAAAAATGAGCAACATATATAACGCAACCGCGCAAATCGGCGCGACCTCCATCACCATCGAAACCGGCAAACTCGCCAAACTCGCCGACGGCGCAGTCACAGTCCGCTGTGGCGAAACCATCGTCCTCGTCACCGCAGTCTCAGCCACCAAAATCAAGGACGGGCAGGACTGGTTCCCGCTTTCCGTCGAATACCGCGAAAAAGCGGCAGCCGTGGGCAAATTCCCCGGCGGTTACTTCAAGCGCGAAGGACGCCCCTCCGAAAAGGAAGTCCTCACCGCACGCATGACGGATCGTCCGCTGCGCCCGCTCTTTCCAAAGGGCTACCTCTACGACACACAGATCGTCGGCACGCTCATGAGCGCGGACGGCCAGAATGATCCCGACATGCTCTCCATCAACGGAGCGAGCGCCGCACTCATGGTTTCCGACATCCCGTTCGCGGGTCCGGTTGGCGCCGTGCGCGTCGGTCGTGTGAACGGCCAGTTCGTCGCCAATCCCACGTGGTCCGAGCGCGCGCACAGCGACCTCGACCTCGTTTATGTCGCCACCGAAAACGACGTCATCATGATCGAAGGCGAAGGCAACCAGATCCCCGAGGCTGACTTCATCAAGGCCATGGAATTCGGCCACGCCGAGGCGAAAAAGATCATCGCCGCGCAGAAGGAACTCGCCGCCAAGGTCAACCCCACCAAGCGCGAGATGCCGCTCTTCGTCGTGAAGGACGAACTCATGGAAGTCGCCTACGAAGTTGCAGGCAGCCGCATCGAAGCGGCGCTTTACCAAAAGAGCAAAGTCGCCCGAGGCAAAGCCGTCGGCGCGCTCAAGGACGAAGTCACTCTCGCCATCAAGGCGAAGTTCCCGGAGGCCACGCCCTTCGAGGTCAGCCAGGCATTTGACTATCTGCAAAAGAAAGCCTTCCGCGTCGCCATTCTGGATCGCAAGCAACGCTGCGACGGTCGCGGCTTCGGCGACATCCGTCCGCTCAGCGGCGAAGTCGGCCTCCTGCCCCGCTCCCACGGCAGCGCACTCTTCGCACGCGGCGAAACGCAGGCCCTCTGCCTCGCCACGCTCGCACCGAGCGACGAAGCACAGGAACTCGACGGTTACACCGGCGGCGAAACCAGCAAGCGCTTCATCCTGCACTACAACTTCCCACCATTCAGCGTCGGCGAAACCGGCCGCATGGGCGGAATGAACCGCCGCGAAATCGGCCACGGCGCACTCGCCGAGCGTTCCATCGCGCCCGTCATCCCAGATGCCGCCGACTTCCCATACGCCATCCGCATCAGCAGCGAAGTCTGCGAATCCAATGGCTCCACCTCGATGGC
>JBEIQV010000393.1:0-2421 GCA_040376335.1 Verrucomicrobiia bacterium
ATCGCCGCCGAACAAATCCTCGCGGTCGGTCTGCTGTTGCTTGCCTGTCGCGCGCGGGAGTAGCGACTTTCCCTGTGTAAGCGCGGCGACCTGGCAAATGGCGGGCACACAGCCGCGCTCATGCGCAGCGAGCAGCATCCGTGCGTAGCGGGGGTGGGCGGGAAAGGCCATCATGCGCCGACCGAGTTCGGTAATTTTTCCATCCGCGCCAATCGCGCCGAGATCGAGCAGCAGTGTCTCGGCGAGCGCGAGGGATTTGGGATCTGGCGCTTCCAGCCAGCGGAAAGCGGCGACATCCTCGACTCCGCTCGCCTTGAGCGTGAGCACGACTTCCGCGAGATCGAGTCGGCGCACTTCGGGCGTTTCCTGCGCGGGGCGGTTGGCGTGTTCGTCCTCCGTCCAGAGTCGCAGGCAGACGCCCGGTGCGGTGCGGCCTGCGCGGCCTGCGCGCTGATCGGCGCTCGCGCGGGAGATGCGCTCGATGAGCAGCGTGTTGATGCCGCGATTGGCGTCGAAGCGCGCGACACGGGCGAGCCCGGCATCTATCACCACGCGCACGCCGTCAATCGTCAGCGAAGTCTCCGCCACGTTCGTGCTCACGATCACTTTGCGGGCATCGTAGCGCGCGATGGCGGCGTCCTGCTCGCTCGCGGGCAATTCGCCGTGCAGCGGGAGGACGACGAATTTTCCGCCCAGCCGTGCGCGCACCGCGCTGATGGTTCGTGAAATTTCATACGCGCCGGACATGAAAATGAGCACATCGCCCTCGGTCGCCGGTGCGAGCCGCTCCAGTTGCTCGGCGGCGGCGTCCCACACGGGATATTCGTCGGCGCGCAGCGACTTCGGCAGGTATTCGATCTGCACGGGAAAAGTCCGCCCCGCGCTCGTGAGCGTGTCGCAGGGCGCTAGATATTTTCCGAGCGTCGCAGTCTCCAGCGTGGCGGACATGACAACGAGCCAGAGGTCGGGCCGCGCGCGTTCCTGAAGTTCCAGCGCCTTCGCGAGCGTGATGTCGCCATACAGATGCCGCTCGTGAAATTCATCGAAAAGGATAGCCGCCACGCCGCGCAGTTGCGGATCGCCGAGCATCTGCCGCAGCAGCACGCCCTCGGTCACAAAGCGGATGCGCGTCTTCGCCGAGCACACACGGTCGAGCCGGATTTGGTAGCCCACCTCGTCGCCGAGTTTGCATTTCCGTTCAAAAGCCACGCGCTGCGCGAGCATCCGCGTCGCCAGACGACGCGGCTGGAGCACCACGATTTCGCCTGCGTCCGCGAGTCCGTGATCGAGCAACATCTGCGGCACCTGCGTGGATTTCCCCGAGCCCGTGGGCGCTTGCAGGATGAGGCGGTTGCTCTTTTTCAAAGCGGCGATCAACTCGTTTTCGAGTTCGTAAATCGGCAGGTCAGTGTTCGGCACGCGCGGTGTGTAGCGGCGGAGCGTGGCTTTGCAAAGCGCAGCGCGGTTGACGCGCACTTTTCCCGCTGGCAATGCAGGCGCGTGGGAAAGTCCGCAGACGAATTTCAGCAAGTCACGCCGTCGCTCTATTTCTGGCAGGCCTACGAGCCTGCGGTGAAATGCGACCTCTCATCCTGCGCGCTCATCACACCGGCGGGTATGGTGTTTGTGGATCCCATCCCGCTCGCCGCGCCTTCGCTGAAAGAACTCACTGCGCTCGCGAAACCAGCGGCAATTTTGCTGACCAATGGCAATCACACCCGCGCTGCCGCCGACTATCGCACGCGCTTTGGTGTCCCGATTTTTGCACACGCCGATGCCGCACAGGAACTCGGCATCGCGCTCGATGGCACGCTCGCCGATGGCGATATTGCGCCCTGCGGTTTGCGCGTGGTTTCGCTGCCCGGCGGCGGGGCGGGGGAGATTGCGTTTGTCGGCGATGGCGTCGTGTGCGTGGGCGATGCACTCATTCACGTCGAGCCAAACGGCTTTGCGATGCTGCCCGCGAAATACTGCGCCGATGCGAGGCAACTGGCGCTTTCGCTGAGAAAACTGTTGTCATTCGATGTCCGCATCCTGACTTTCGCACACGGCACGCCGCTGACTGCAAACGCGCAGCAACGGCTCACCGCACTTCTCGCATGAAAATCATCACCGCATTCATCCTCGGCCTCACCATCGCCGCCCACGCTCAAGCGCCGGCCAAAGCCGCGCCGAAGCAGCCCGCAAATCCTCCCATCATCAGCACCGAAGCGCCCATCGAAGCCGCCGCCGAGGGAGATTCGCCGGATAAAATCATGTCGCGCTTTTTCGCCTACCTCCAGCGCCGCGAGGTGGACCAAGCCTACGACCAGCTCACGCGCGGCACCAAAATCGCCGAGCGCGCCGAGGATGTGAAAATGCTCAAATCGAAAACGAAGGACGCGATTGCCGTGTTCGGCGCGATGAATGGACATGAAATCG
>JBEIQV010000324.1:0-3508 GCA_040376335.1 Verrucomicrobiia bacterium
ACCTGCGCCGCATATAAGTGCGGGCAAAATTCATGTCTTTGCCATCCATCGCATCACGCGCAATGCCCGACCTCTCCGTTGAGGAGTTGTCGGATTGGCTGTTGGTGCGTGGGTTTAATATCAGCCATGCGGCCCGGGTTTTGCGCGGAATTTACCTTGGGAATGATGGACGGATCCCGGATAGCGCACGTTTACCGGAGGGCTTGCGTGAGTTGCTGTGCGCAACTTTTGCAAAGGAGGCGGCGAGCCTCGCACGGCGGCAGGTGTCGAAGGATGGGACGGCGAAGCTGCTGCTGCGTCTCGGCGATGGGCGCACGGTGGAGTCGGTGCTGATGCCGGACTTTCATCCGACGAGGGCGGCGGGGTGTATTTCGAGTCAGGTGGGCTGCGCGATGGGATGCGATTTTTGCGCGACGACGCAGACGGGCTTTGAGCGCAATCTCACATCGGGCGAAATCGTGGAGCAGTTCATCCGGCTGCGGCGCGAGGCGCGGGCGGCTGGGCGCACGTTGCGAACGGTGGTGTTCATGGGAATGGGGGAGCCGATGCTGAATTTGAAGAACGTGATCGCGGCGGTGCGGCGCATGGCCGATCCGGCGTTGGGCGCGCTGGGCTGGCGGCAGATTACGATTTCGACCGTGGGCATCGTGCCGGGCATCGAGGAACTCCGAGAGGCGGAACTCGGTGTGCATCTCGCGCTTTCACTGCACGCGCCGGATGATGCGACGCGCGCGGACCTGCTGCCGATGGGCAGGCGCTTCGATGTGGCGGAGGTGCTAGCCGCTGCGGATCGCTATCAAGCGAGCAGCGGGCGCATCACGACCATCCAGTATTGCCTGCTCGCGGGTGTGAACGATTCGCTGGCGCAGGCGTGCGATCTTTCCCGATTGCTCGCGGGTCGCGTCATGCACGTGAATCTGCTGCGCTACAATCCCACCGGCCTGAGCCTGCGCGGACGCACCTACGCGCCGAGTAGCATGGAGAAAACGGAAGCTTTCCTCGCGGAACTGCGCGCCCACGGCACCGTAGCTCATCTGCGTCGAGCACGCGGGCCGGACATTGATGCCGCCTGCGGGCAACTGCGGAAGCGCGCCGCTGCTAATGAAGGATTGGAAAAGCAGGAATCCGGTTCGCTTTCGTAGTCGCGACTGTTGGCTAGTGGACGCTGACTTTGATGACCACTTTCCGAACCCCTGCTGTGCTCTCGAATTCGATGCCGGGAGCGTGAGCATCTTCGGGAAAGAAGATCGCGAACTCGCCTGCTTGAAGATTCACAGCGGTGAATCGCGCCGGAGTGGCAAAGAACGCCACGTCCTTCTCGTCTACGTAGGGTTTGGTCGTTTCCGTCAGCGCGGAAAGCGGTGACCAATACAGTGCCTCGCGGCCAGCTTGGATGAACTGGATATCAATGTATTTGCGGTGCGCCTCGAACTTGGCGAGTGCTGGCGACTTGGTGTTGTAGGTCTGCACGAGGGCAAAACAATCATCGCCGTCAATTTCATGGCGTCCCAGTGCTGCATCGGGCGGAAGTTTTTTCAGGAACTCGAAGGCTGCGGCGAATCGGGGAGAGAGACTGGTATAACGTGAGCTTTGAGCAAGGGTGTCGGCGATCATTTGCCAAGGGCTAGCAGTGCCGTTTGAAAAGGCCAAGCTGGCGGTGTGTGTCGCGCTAGTTCGGTATTCTTGCCGACGCGGGTTGCAGATGTTTCTCTCCGGCATGGCGCAAAATTATCCAACCATCATCCCCGGACTTCGCAGTCCGTTCGAGCAGACCGGCGGCATCGTTTATTTCGCGCGGATGCTGGATAAAATCCGTCTCGCCGCGATGGGGGAATTGCCGGGTGACTGGGAGGCAAAGCGCGGAGCGGTGAAGGGGAGTTTCGACTGGCGTTGCTGTCAGTTCCTCAAGGTGGATTACGCGGCACTCGAAGCAGAAACGCTCAAGGGCAACAAGAGTGACGAGGAACTGCTCGCGTGGACTTTCGCCAATGGACGGCAGCCGGACGAACAGGAAATCGAAGTGTGGAATGCTTTCATGACCAAGCGCGGCTGGCGCGATGCTGGCACGCCATTCGTCACCGAGCGCCTTGCTGAAATCGGCATTCCGCCGGGGGCGGTGCAGACGATGTTTGAATTCATAGACCTCGACGAAGGCCGAGTGCAACTTGGCGGGCGCTGAATGAGCACTTCGCGCATCACACACGGTATTGTCAGACAGAACAGCCGCTCGCTCGCGAGTTGCGAACTGCTGCATGTGACGCGGCAGAAATTCGATCTCGAATTGGCGGGGCAGCAGCATGCGGCGTATGTCGCGGCGCTGGAGTCTGCGGGAGTCGCGGTATCTGTTTTGCCGGAGGAGCCGGAGTTGCCCGACTCGACGTTCGTGGAAGATCCGGTGATCGTGCTCGATGAGATTGCGGTTCTTTGCCGACTGGGTGCGGCAAGCCGCGAACCCGAGGCCGACAAAATCGCGGAGCACATCGCTGGCATTCGTGCGATTCACAGAATCACTCCTCCAGCTACCATCGAGGGCGGCGATGTGCTGCGAATCGGAAAGACGCTGTTTGTCGGCATATCGAGCCGCACGAACGGGGAGGGGATCCGCCAGTTGGAAACAATCGTTTCCCGTTTCGGCTATCGCGTGGTCGGGGTGAAAGTGAACGGCTGTCTCCATTTGAAGACAGGCGTGACATGCCCTGCGGAAGGTCTGCTGGTCGCAAACACCGATTGGATTGACCCTGCGCCATTTCAGCAATTTGAAATCCTGCGGGTGCCCGATGCGGAACCCTGGGGTGCCAATACTCTCACGGTCAATGGAACCGTGTTCGCCGCCGAATCCTCTCCGCAGACTGCCGCACTGCTGGAATCGAAAGGACTGCATGTGCACCGTCTTGGAATCTCCGAACTGCAAAAGGCCGAAGCCGGCCTGACTTGTCTCAGCGTGCTTTATTCGTCTCCCGATAAACACTGATTAAACTTTGGGGAGGCAGGCGAACTCGGTCTCGATCCGCTGTTCGCAGCGGCGCGCCGAAAAAGACCGAAGCCTCACACGAAGGCGCAGGGAGATGCAAAGTTCGTGCAATCCTGCTTAATACCGCTCACTGAAAACCGATCAGCGTTTTACAAGACCGGCGAAGTTTGCGCGGTAGCTGTAGAGGAGGAAGAGCGCAAGGGCACCGACGACTACGGCCATCGCCAGACCGGCGGGTGCGAGGAAGATGTGGAAGAGCAGGATATTGACGATGACCGGGCCGAGCAGCGTGAGGCCGAGCGCAACGTAGCGTCCGACCAAGACCATGAGTCCGCCCAGCACTTGCAGAGCACCGACGACATACATGTAGCCACTGAGCATGAGCGCCGTGCTGAAGTCGGTGGCGAGCGACGGCTCTTGCGGCGGCATGGGGATGAAGTGCAGGAAGATGTTCAAGCCGAACACGACGAACATCAGTCCGAGGAGGACGCGGGCGATAATGGTTGCGATTTTCATGCGCGAATGGTGGGGGATGGG
>JBEIQV010000385.1:0-2534 GCA_040376335.1 Verrucomicrobiia bacterium
TTGCCGCTTTTGTAAGTCATCACCTGCACCCCGATTTTTCCGATCATGTCGGAATAATTCAGCGACTGCATGATCACGCCGATGCTGCCGGTGAATGTCGTTTCATGCGCAAAGATGTGTGAGCCGCCGACTGCGACGTAATAGCCGCCGCTTGCCGCGAGCGATCCCATGCTCACGACGACTGGTTTCGTTTTCCGCGCTTCTTTCACCGCATTGTAAATAATGTCGCTCGCAGTCACTTCGCCACCCGGCGAATCAATCGCCAGCACGATGGCGCGCACGTCGCCGTCGGCGATGGCTTGCTTCAATTCTGTTTTGATGATGTCCACTGGCGACTGGGTGCCGCCTTCGCCGCCAGTGATGAGTCCATCAAGCCGGATGACAGCAATTTTCGACTTCACATCCTGCGCTGGCTTTTTGATCAGCACTTCGCGGAAAGTATTTTCGCCCATCGCTACATTGACGGCTCCGCCGATGAGAAAAAGAGCGTTAAAAAGGATGCTCAGGCAGAGCAGGAAGACGATGAATACACCGAGGCAGCCGAAGCGTTTGGGCGAAGTGGACATGGCGCGGAGGTTGGAGAAAGAGCACGTGAGATAGCAAGCGCTTTGCCTGTTTGATGCACATAGATCAAAGTTGGGGAGAGAAGTGCTCGCTTCGTGGTGCGGAGGAAAATACAAACGCGCGTGCCTGCGAAAGACCGATTCACCGAGCAATTCCTCGAACACCTCGAAGTGGAGCGCAATGTCTCGCGCCTCACGCTGCGCAATTACCGGCAGGCGCTGCGAGAGTTTCGTGAGGCGGTGCCGGAGCGCGCATGGCGGGAGTTGAGGGCGGATGATTTCCGGCGGTATCTCTTTGAGCGGATGAAGGCCGGGCTGGCCAAACCGACGATCCGTCTGCACTTCGCGGCGCTGCGCACTTTCTACCGCTACCTCGTGGAGCGGCACGGCTTGCAGGACAATCCGCTGAAACAAGTGCAGCTCCCGAAGCTGGACAAGAAATTGCCCGTCGTTCTCACGGCGAAGCAAATCGGCACGTTGCTCGCCGCGCCAATGGCGATGGTGAAAAGCGACAAGGCCGCGAAGTGGATGCCGCAGCGGGATGCGGCGATTTTGGAGTTGTTCTATAGCAGCGGGCTGCGTCTTTCGGAGCTGGCGTCGCTGGAAGTGCGGGATGTGGATACTTTCACCGAGAGCGTGCGGGTTTTGGGAAAGGGGAGGAAGGAGCGCATCGTGCCCGTCGGCTCGCTTGCGCTGGAGGCGATTCAAAAATACCGGCAGGCCGCAGGTGTCCACGCGGGGCCGCTGTTTATTAATAAGAGCCGGCGACGGCTGAGCACGCGCTCTGTGTGGCTTTCGCTGAAGCGCTACCTCGTTTTCGCCGAAATCCCGCAAAACATTTCCCCTCACAAACTGCGGCACAGCTTTGCCACGCATCTGCTCGACGCCGGCGCTGACCTCCGAAGCGTGCAGACGCTCCTCGGCCACGCGTCGCTTTCGACCACGCAGATCTACACGCACGTGAGCGTCGAGCGTTTGAAAAAAGCCTACAACGACGCTCATCCGCGAGCCTAGACTTCGCACCCCGCCGGACGCCCGGAAAATAGTTTGTGAAATTTTTCACAAAGGGCTTGCCATGACACCGCCGTCACGCTTTTCTAGCTGTCCGCTTCGCTCGGAAAGGGTGGTGAAAACCGTTCTTTTCTCTCCTCTCTGCAAGCCAGTCCACAAAGGCTGCGCGCTATTTTGGAGACCGAGTGACGCACGATTTTCGGAAAATGATCGCCTTTCTACAACGTCGTTCGACTTCCGCCGCAAGCACTGCGGCGCGATTGCTCGTGCTGCTCATTCTTCTCGCCATGCCATCGCTCGCTGCCGACGCGGGACATGCCGCAAGTGAAGCCCACGGTTTGCCAGCGGCTGCGCCCAAGCTTTGGCTGGGCTTCATCAACAACTCCATGATCGTTACATGGGTGGTCGCTGCGTTGATTATCTGGGGCGCGCGACGTGCGATGAAAAACGCAAAGGAAGTTCCGACAGGTGGACAGAATTTCTGGGAGTTTCTCATCGAAGGTCTGCATAACTTTCTGGGGGAAATCCTTGGCCCGAAGCTCGTGAAACATACCTTCTGGTTTTTCGCGACCATCTTCATCTTCATTGTGGCGACCAACTGGTTCGGCCTGCTTCCGGGCGTTGGCACCATTGGCTGGAGTTCGCATTACGACCCGGCGTCACCGCACATCTTCAATCATGTGGAACGCCCGCTCCTGCGCGGCGGCAATGCGGATTTGAACATGACCTCCGCGATGGCGCTCACGTTCTTTGTCTGGTGGATCATTTGGGCGCTCAAGGAAAACGGCCCCGTGGGATTCCTGAAACATATCTTTGCACCGAAGGGCAAGGACACCGGCTTCATGAAAGTCTTCATGATCGTCATTTTCGCCTTAGTCGGCGTCCTTGAGTTGATCTCCATCGCTTTCCGCCCTGTTTCATTGAGCTTCCGTCTGTTCGGTAACATTTTTGCCGGTGAAA
>JBEIQV010000117.1:0-9615 GCA_040376335.1 Verrucomicrobiia bacterium
GTGCCTTCGCGACCAAAGCCTTCCTCGATGTTGGCGCAGATGGAATCCGCAGCAGCGATCTGCTGGCTGATGAGCTTCCAGCATTCCGGCAGCTTTCGCAGCGGCATCACGTCTTCCACCACCAAGTCGAACAACTCGTCCGCCTTTCGGTAGGCTCCAAACTTTTCCAGTTCTTGCTGACTCATATTTCAGTAGCAGGCACGACACTCGCCTCTCGCCTCTCGTCACTTGCCCTCCCCGAGGAACTGCTCTTGCAGCACGTTGTAGCGTTTGCGGATTCGGTCGCGGGCGGCGCTTACTTCGGCGCGATTGAGAACGAGCGGGCGGCCTAGCCCGTCGAACTCCACGAGCATCTCCTCCTTTTCCTCGTCGGCGAGGGCGGCAGCGAGTTCGCGCAGGTTGCGGATTTTTTTGCCGTTCACTTTGTCCACGATGCCTTCGCGGAATTCATCGAGATAAGTATTCAGCGGGTCGGGAAGCAGCGCGGTGAGCACGATGATTTCGTCGCGCTCTTTATACATCTCGTCCTGGATGAAGTGCGTGTAGATATGCATCAGCCGCATGGATGCGAACTGATAGGCCATCAGCAAATTTCTGTTGAGCGGCTGAAAGAGCAGTCCGGCGTGAACGATGTAGCGCGCGGGCTCGTAGCTGTTCGCCTGGTAGGTGAAAGGCCACGCAGCCGTGAAAGTCACCTCCGCCGTGGTCGGCTTGCCGTCGCGCAGCAACTCGAACTTCACCGTGTCGCCTTTGAATTTCCGCTCCGCGATCTCCGCCATCATCACGCGCTCACCGTCGAGCTGGATCATCCCGTCGCTCTCGATGTCCACACCGTCAATTTTCAGCAGCACATCGCCGACGTTCAGTTTGCCCAACGCCACGCTCGCAGCCGGCACCGTCGTCACCACGATGCCGTGGTCATCATCCGGCAGACCGAGCGCCTTGCGGTGCGTTGGATTTTGGAGCGGGAAGGTCGTGATGCTCAAATCCATGTAGCGGTCGTAAAGGCCGTCCTCCACGTCCTTGAGGAAATGTTTCACCACCGGAGTCGGGATCATGTAGCCGACGTTCTGAGCGTCCGCACCCGAGAGACCTTGAAAAGCGACACCCACGACCTTGCCCGCTTGCAGCACGGGGCCGCCGGAGTTGCCGGGATTGATCGCCGCATCAATCTGAATGCACAGGTGCGAATCCATCACCGAATGCGCATACGGGCGGAAATCAATGCGCGACACGATCCCCTGCGTCACACTCATGCGCTCGCCGCCGATGGGGTAGCCATACACCGAAACGCTGCTCTCGATTTCCGGCACGCCGCCGACATCCAGCACCTTCGTATCTTTCCAGAAATCTTTGTCCTCCACCTTGAGCAGCGCGAGGTCGCAGTCGTGTGCGATGAACTCCACCGTCGCCACATACTTCTTGGGATCGTTCTCTTTCTCCACGGTGAGCAACTTCGCATTGCTGACGACGTGTGCGTTCGTCATCAGCCTGTCCTTGGCGACCACCCAGCCCGTCCCGCTCCCGCCTCCGATCTGCCCCGGCAACCACGGCACCCGGTAATTAAACTCCTGCGCCGTGTTGTTGATTCGCGCGAGCGACTTGCGGATTTCGTTGGGCTGCGCCACCGCCACCGCAGTGAGCAAAGGAATAAGGAACCAATGGAACTTCATGGAGCGCGGAAGATGCACACGCACCCCGTCTTTGTCCATGAAAGGCGATGCGCGACGGGAAACCCCGCCGACTGCGAGAGCATCGGATATCCCACGGGCTGTGAGGGTCGCTGCGCTCCCGTGACTAGTGAATCGTTGGGAAGGCGCGCCTTGCCCGACAATTACGTTGCCCCTTATTCCTGTCTGCGCAAAAAACACGCCGATGCTCTCTCCAAGAATGAAACGGATTTTTTCTAATCGCCCTCACGCCACTGCTCTTTGTCAGTTGCAGCACATACAGGGGGTGGATGCGTCCCGCTCCTTTTGCGCATAACAAATATCTTGTTCCTGTGCCTGACTACAAAGCCACCGTCGTCGTAGCTGCTCCGCGTGGCTGGCATTTGGAACCCGAAGGTTTTCCATGTTATCGTGGTTCATTTGGTCACCCTGACCATTTTATGTCGCCCATTGTGATTTCCACAGAAGGCGACAGACGGTTTGTGTTCAGCACCTCACAATCAAAACTCTATTCTTATCTCATGAGAGATGCTCGGTTGTCTGAAGCGGAGCGCTTGGCGATGCATCGGAAGCTTTTCGCTGGTTCTAATGCTAAATTTAGACCGAAGCCTATTCTGCATGACCCTGTGACAACTAAGAAACTATTGAACACCTCGCTACGCGATGGACGCCAGATATGGATTGCTCGTTTTCACTCACCGGTCGCGGGATACCGCCTAGAAGCCAACATTCCAGAAAATGGCTTTGTTTCCAATGTTACCCTGCCCCTTGAGGGTTCTTCAGTCCCCGATGACTTACTCGCTGCAATGGTTGCCACGGTTCAATCATACCGATGTGAACACGAGTAACGGTCATGGAATTTACAGGTTGTTTTGAGAGCGGTTTCGCCACCTCGCAGGATTGTTCGCTGGCAGGTGCGAGAAAATGCTACCGGCTGACGCGTGTCTTTTCCGCGCGGAGCATGCCGCAGCCGGCGGCGACGTCTATGCCACGGCGCTGGCGGATGGTGCTGGGGATGCCTGCGGCTTTGAGCGTGCGCTGGAATTCGATGGCGGCGGCGGCGGCGGTGGCGGTGCCGCTGAATCCGTTCGTGGGGTTGAGCGGGATGAGGTTGACGTGGGAGCGGATGCCGGTGAGCAGCGCGGCGAGGCGCGCGGCGGTGGCGGGGGAGTCGTTGGCTCCGGCGATGAGCGTCCACTCGAAAAAGATTTTGCGTCCGGTCTGCTCGGAATAGGCGCGGCAGGCGGCGATGAGTTCGGCGAGCGGCCAGCGGCGGCTGGCGGGGACGAGTGCGGAGCGTTCCTCCTCGCTCGCTCCGTGGAGGCTGACTGCGAGATGGTAGCCGCGCTTTTCCGCCGCGAGGCGGAGGATGCCGGGGACGACGCCGACGGTGCTGATGCTGATGCGCGAGGGGCCGAGGCCGATGCCGCGTGAATCGGTGATGATGTCGAGCGCGGTCATCACGGCGTCGTAGTTGTGCAGCGGCTCGCCCATGCCCATGAGGACGAGGTTGCGAAGCGCCGCGCCGTTTGCGCGCAGCGTGCGCTGGGCGAGGAGGACCTGGGCGACGATTTCGCCGGGGCGCAAATGGCGGACGAATCCCATCTGCCCCGTGGCGCAAAACACGCAGCCCATCGCGCAACCAGCCTGCGTGCTCACACAAACGGTGTGGCGGCCCGTGTAGCCCATGACGACGGTTTCGATGGTCTGTGCGTCGTCGAGGCGGAGGAGGAATTTGCGCGTGAGTCCGTC
This sequence comes from Verrucomicrobiia bacterium, assembly GCA_040376335.1. Taxonomy (GTDB): domain Bacteria; phylum Verrucomicrobiota; class Verrucomicrobiia; order Chthoniobacterales; family Chthoniobacteraceae; genus SXWH01. Next base: position 3,423 of record JBEIQV010000117.1, read on the forward strand.
GGAACTCGCGGTGTCGGCGACGACTTCGGGCGAGTCGGTGAAAAGGCGCGCGTCATTTCCGACATTCCCATCCACCCATCGGCGGAGCGGCGGGAGAAAGTCGGCGCGCTGGGAAAAATCACACGTCGCCTCGCGGTGTAGCGCCCGCCAGAGCGCGCGGGTATGCGAGGGACGCAGACCGTCGCCAACGAGTTCGCGCTCCAATTCTACGAAGGTGAAATCGTGGAGCGAACGCGGCTTTGTGGATGTTTGAGTGTCGAGCACGTGTGGTGAATAGCGGAAGACGACGCATTTTAAACCGCAGATTTACGCGGATGTGCGCAGATGATTTTTAAATCCCCTTGTCTTTGCATCTGCGTATATCTGCGGTTCCTGTCTTCGCTCACTTTGAATCCCGTCGCCACATTTGATCATTTTTTCTCCGCGCGCGCGCCGGTGCTCGCGCTTGCTCCGATGCAGGAGGTGACGGATTTGCCGTTCTGGCGGCTGATGAAGGACTACGGCGGGGCGGATGTTTATTTTACGGAATACTTCCGCGTCCACGGCGACTCGCGGCTGGACAAGCCGATCCTCCGCTCGATCACCGAAAATCCCACGGGCCGCCCGGTCGTCGCGCAGATGATCGGCAACGACATCTCCGCGCTCGTGCGCACGGCGAAGGAATTGCAAAAGCACGACATCGCTGCGGTGGATCTGAATCTCGGCTGCCCTGCGCCCATCGTTTATCGCAAATGCGCGGGCGGCGGTTTGCTGCGCGAGCCTGCGCGGGTGGATGCAATCCTCGGCGCACTCCGCGATGCGGTGCAGGTGAAGTTCACGGTGAAGACGCGTCTCGGCTTCGGCGATGCGGAGGGCTTTGACGAACTGCTCGCGATTTTTGCGAAGCACTCGCTCGATTTGCTCACGGTGCATGGACGCACGGTCGCGGGTGGCTATCGCAGCGAAGTGGACTACACGGCCATCGCACGCGCGGCGGGTGCGATGAAATGTCCGGTGTTGGCGAATGGAAACGTCAGCTCTGCCGCGAAAGCTGCGCACATTTTGCGCGAGACGGGTGCGCGCGGGCTGATGATTGGGCGCGGGGCGATTCGCAATCCGTGGATCTTCCGGCAAATCCGCGAACACCTCGCGGGCGAACCGCTGTTTCTCCCGCAAGGGCGCGATGTGCTCAGCTATATCGAGGCGCTCTACGAAGCGGTTTCGTCGCCGGAGTATCCCGAGGCGGCTCAGGTGCAGAAGATGAAAAAGTATCTGAACTTCATCGGCCTTGGCGTGGAGCCGACCGGGGATTTCCTCCACGCGATCCGTCGGGCGCGAACTCGCGAAGAGTTTTTCGCTGTCTGCGCGCGCTTCCTTTCGCACGACGAACCGATGCCGCTGGAGCCTTTCACGCTGCCGCTAAAAGACCACGATGTGCTCGCTGGTTGCGTGGATTAATTCAAAAGTTCGCACTTTTTGCTTCACGTGTTCGATAGGTTGCGCATCTTCCGCGCGCTCATGCGTGCTGTTCTTGCTCTCGAAGATGGTCGGTTTTTCATCGGTGAATCCTTTGGTGCCACTGGCACCAAGGTCGGCGAGGCGTGTTTCAATACCTCGATGTCCGGTTATCAGGAAGTGCTCACGGACCCTTCCTATCGCGGGCAAATCGTGGCGATGACCGTTCCGCAGGTCGGCAACTACGGTGTGAACCCGCTCGACGATGAAAGCACCGCCGTCCACGTGCGCGGTTTCGTCATCGAGGAACTTTCGCCCGTCGTCAGCAACTGGCGCGCGACCGGTGGGCTCGACGAGTATTTAAAAAAATGGGGCGTGCCTGGAATTCAGGGCATCGACACCCGCGCGCTCACCAAACACCTCCGCACGCGCGGCGCCATGCAGGCGTGCATCAGCAGCGAACTTACACCCGAGGAAGCCGTCGCCCGCGCAAAGAGCGCGCCGCCGATGGCAGGCAGCGATTTCGTGAAAGAAGTCACGCCAACCGCGGCATTCGACTGGGACCCTGACAGCACGCAATCGCACGAGTGGACGCTCGTGAAGGGCGACGGCAGCAAAGTCGAGGTGCGCGAGGGCAACGAAGTTTTCAAGAAACTGCCCGCAGTGCGTCACCGCATCGTCGCGTATGATTTCGGCATGAAGCGCAACATCCTCCGCCGACTCCGGCAGGAAGGCTTCGCCGTGCGCGTCGTCCCCGCCGATTTCCCCGCCGAAGATGTGCTCGCGATGAAAGCGGACGGCGTCTTTCTCTCCAACGGCCCCGGCGATCCCGCCGCGCTCACCTACGTCCACGCCAACATCCGCAAGCTCATGGGCCGCACGCCCATTTTCGGAATTTGCCTCGGCCACCAGATGCTCGGCTACGCCGTGGGCGGGAAGACCTTCAAACTCAAATTCGGTCATCGCGGCGGCAACCAGCCCGTGAAGGATTTGCGCACGGGGAAAGTCACCATCACTTCGCAGAATCACGGTTTCGCCGTGGATGCCGACTCATTGCCCAGCGACGTGGAAGTCTCACACATCAATCTCAACGACCACACCGTCGAGGGCCTCGCACACAAATCCGATCCGATTTTCTCCGTGCAATACCACCCCGAAGCCGCCCCCGGCCCCAACGACGCGACCTACTTCTTCCGCCAGTTCGCGGAGATGATCGAGAAGGTGAAGTGAGCCTGAACCGGGTTGCTACTTTTTTAATTCGTCCACGCGGGGCTTGATGTCCCAAGCGGTGAACCAGCGTTCGGCGGTGCGTTTGTAGCCGCGTGTTTCGAGGCGTTTTTCCATGTCGTCGAGGTGGGCTGCGCCGTAGAAGATGCCGAATTTTTTGCGTCCGGTTTTGACTTGGCGGTCGAAGATTTCGAGGGCGACGCGGTTGCGTTCGCCGACGATGACGGAGCCTGCGCCGAAGCCGACTTCTTCGCCGATGGTTTCGACTTTGCCGAGCATCTTGGCCATGGCGATCTTGATGCCGCTGGAGTCGCCGAGAAGGGCGAGGAGGAGTTGGCCGCCTTTGGGTTCGTTTTCGGACTTTTTGCCGGCTTTGTTCATTTCGCTCTCGAGGGCTTTTTGAAAGATGGTGGCGAAGGATTCGCCGTGCTCGCTTTGGAGTTGCTCGAATTCAGCCATGCTGACGTCGGCGTGGACGAAGTTTTTGGCTTTGTAGTTGATGCCTTCGGTGGCGTCGGTCTGGTATTGGAGGCGGAAGTAGGTGCCGAAGCCTTGCATCATGGTGCGGAGGATTCCGAAGGCGGGGTTGGTTTTTTCTTCGACCTCATCTGTGGTGTCGCTGTCTTCGTCGGCGGCGGGTGTTGTTTGGATCGGCGCGGTCTTTTTAGTCGCGGGCTTTGCGGCTTTTTTTGCGGGCTTGGGGGCGTTTTCGGCTCCGGCTTTGAGTTTCTGCCCGTCCACGAGTTCGAAGAGGAGTTCGTCGTAGGTGGTAAAGAGTTCGTTCAGCGCCTTGTAGTATGCGGCGTCGGCGATGTGGACTGCGCCGATGAGTTCGACGGTGACGCCGGCTTTGTTGCGCATGGTGACGATGACGGTTTCGAGTTTACCGCGTTGGTCGTCGCCGATGTAGCGCACGTAGTCGTGGGCAATTTCCTGCGGTGGTTCGGCTGCGAGTGCCGGACATGCGAGGCAGAGGGCGATGAGGAATGCGTGGCGGATGTTCATTTTGTAAATGTGGTAGCACGGAGCGGGCGAGAGGCGAGTGAATCTGCGGCGTTGCATCCTGCGCGCGGGTTGGTTTTAACTCGGCACCATGATTCGCCTCATCCGTGTTTTGCTCGCAGCTCTCACGCTTGCCGCTTGCAGCACTCAAAAAGAACCGCTGCGCCAGATTCCTATCTCGAAGGTGAAGGTGCTGCCGCTTGCGCTGTCGGATGATTTCGAGGTGCGCAAAGTGTCCCAATTTTATAACGACCCGCGCGACCCGAATGCGCAGAAGCCGACGATCAGCCCGATGATCCAGTTTGAGCGGGCACGGATGAATTTCGGTGCGGTCAATAATTACGACCGGGCGGAGAGATACGGCCATTATTTCTATACGTGGTGGCGGGCGAAGCGGGAGGCGGACATCACGGTGCGCTTGGAATACCGGCAGGAGAATCTCGGTTCGCACGTGATGGCGAAGGAGGAGCACTATCCGGCGGCAAAGGGGACGATTGAGACGAAGTTTACTGTCATCGGCGATGAATACGCGGAGGAGGGGAAGATAAAAGCGTGGCGTTTGCTGCTCATCGAGAACGGGCACGTCGTCGGTCTGTGGCAGTCTTTTCTTTGGAACTAGGACACACGGTTTGACGAATGGCATGAACGGTGCGATGGGAGGCAGTGCGAGTTTGATATGAGTTTTCAGCCAACAATATTTGCCGACATGGAGAGCGGCCCGGCGGTTTGGATTCGGGTCGAGGGGAAGGGGACTTTTCAAAATAGTCCCGGCCTCAAGGATTTTTCGCGCCGGATGATCGAGACGGGCAAGCGTGCGTTTGTGGTGGATTTGCAGCGTTGCCCGGCGATGGATTCGACGTTCATGGGAACGCTTGCGGGGCTTGCGCTGCGGCTGCGCGAAGTTGGCGGCGGCGATTTGTGGGTAGTGAATCGCAATGATCGAAATGCCGAACTGCTCGAAGGGTTGGGGCTGGATGCGCTTTTCTCCGAGTGCCCCGCGCCGGAGAGCATTGTCGGCGCTGGTGATGCCATCGCGCACACTGCGGATAAAGCGACGACGCGCGAGGTGATGAGGGAGGCCCACGAGGCGTGTGTGGAGGTGAATCCGAAGAACGCGGCGCATTTCCGCGATGTGCTGGATTTCCTGAATGCAAGCGCGGCAAAGGACGCCGCAAAATAAAAAGCAGAAATCTCTCTGCCGCTTTTGGCGCAAGCCTGCTATCCCGCGCGCCTCATGTCTGCACCATCCAACGCCACACCCGTCTTTAGCGCCAGCGGTCTCGTCGTCCGCTACGGCGTCCAGACCCTGCTCGATGACTCCACACTCGCCCTCCACGAAGGCGAGCGCGTCGGCCTCGTTGGTCGCAACGGCTGTGGAAAATCCACCTTTCTAAAAATCGCCGCTGGTGAACTGGAACCCGATGGCGGAACCGTCACTCGCAAACGCCGCGCACTCATCGGCTGGCTGCCACAGGACTTCGACCTCGATGCAGCGGCGACGGTCGAGGAAAACGTGCTCAACGGAGCGAGCCACGTGCGCGCGATGCTCGCCGAATACGAAAACACACCGGGCGAATCTACACGTGCGGCGGAGTTGCTCGATGAAATCGAACATCACGACGGCTGGAACATTGATACGCGGCTGCGCAGTCTTTTGACGAACCTCCACGCGCCAGCAGCCGAACGCCTCGCGCGCGATCTGAGCGGCGGTGAAAAACGCCGCGTCGCACTTTGTCGCGCGCTCATCGGCCAGCCGGATTTGCTCATCCTCGACGAACCAACGAACCACCTCGACACACAGAGCGTCGAGTGGCTCGAAACATTTCTGCGCAGCTACGCAGGCACATGCCTTTTCGTCACGCACGACCGCTTTTTCCTCGACCGCGTTGCGACACGCATCGTCGAACTGAAAAGCGGGCGTTTCTTTTCCTATCCGGGAAATTATTCGCAATACCTCGCGACCAAAGCCGAGCGCGAATCCGGCGAGGAAGCGACCGAGAAGCGCAGGCAGAAATTTCTCGCGAGCGAACTCGAATGGGTGCGCAAGGGACCAAGTGCACGACGGACGAAAAGCGTGGATCGCATCGAGCGTTACTACGAACTTGCCGCACAGGACGGCCCCGATCGCGAAGGTGACATGGATCTCGTAATCCCGCCGCCGCCGAAGCTCAGTAACCGCGTTTTGGAACTGCGGGACGTTGGTGTTGAAATCGCAGGGCGTAAATTATTCGACCGTCTCACGCTCGACCTGCCCGCAGGCGCACGCATCGGAATCGTTGGCAGAAACGGCGTCGGAAAAACCTCGCTGCTCAAAGTCATCCTCGGCGAATTGGAGCCGACATGGGGCGAAGTGTTGCGAGGCGCAAAGACCGTGATCAACTACGTGGACCAAAACCGCGCGCTGCTGAACGACGAGGACACTGTGCTCAGCGCAATCGCAGGCAAGGCCGATTGGGTGGCGCTCGGCGAGCACCGGCTGAACGTGCGCAGTTAACTGCGACGCTTCCTTTTCACCGACGAGGCAATCAAC
>JBEIQV010000023.1:0-20433 GCA_040376335.1 Verrucomicrobiia bacterium
ACGAGCCGACGATACAGCCGCGAACTGCGGCCGCTCGCCATCACGTTCGCGAGAAGGTCGATCGCGTAGGAGTCGGGGTCATTCATCGTGCAGGCGTGCCACGCGTGGAGCGAGGCAGGCAGCGGCGTTTTGTCCTCTTTAACATCGAGAGTCTGCGGGCCCTTGGGTGGCGTCACTTTCACCACTGGGCGCGGTGGCGGCGTGCCCTTCGCAATTCCGCCGAAGTAATCTGCAACCAGCTTCTTCGTTTCCTCAATGTTGATGTCACCCGCGATGGCGAGCGTCGCGTTGTTTGGCAGATAGTATTGTTTCCAAAACTCGCGAAACTCCTCGATCTTCGCCTGGTCAATATATTGCACCGAGCCGATGGGCGTCCACGAATACGGAGTGTCCTTGAACACAAGCCCGCACAGCTTTTCATAAAGTGAACCGTAAGGCTGGTTGTCGTAGCGCATCCGGCGTTCCTCCTTCACCACCTTGCGCTGCGTCTCCACGCCCGTTTCATCAATTCGGTTGTGCATCATCCGCTCACTCTCGATCCAGAGCGCGAGCTTCAGTTGATTCGATGGCAGGCTGAAAAAATAATCCGTCCGATCAAAAGACGTGCTCGCGTTCAAGATACCGCCAGCACCCGAGATCAATTTGTCTATCTTCGCACGCGGGATGTTGTCGCTGCCCTCGAACATCAAGTGCTCAAAAAAATGCGCAAACCCCGTGCGGTCGCTCCGCTCGTCCTTGCTGCCCACGTGATAGAGCACGTAAGTCGCGACCACCGGAGCAGCGTGATTTTCGTGAAGAATTACATGCAGCCCGTTCGGTAGATCGTATTCGATGAAAGCGAGCGGCTTCAGCGTGGATTTCGCAGCTGGGATGGTGGCGGGCGTTGCTTCGTTTTTCTTTTTCTGCGCAACGGCGGACAAAGGCAGCGAGAGCGCACAGGCGAGGACGATGGTTCGGAACATGGCGGCGGATGAGACACGCGAGAGGCACTAATGTTCAAGCACCATAACCAGCGACGCATGGGAGCGCGGCTAGGAACTCACCGTCCACGGCTGGGTCTATGCCTTAAAAGACGACCTCCTCCGCGACTCGAACACCACCATCAACGGCACAGAAGAACCCACCGGGGTGCATGAGGCCACGCTCGCGGCGCTGACATAGCGAGCTGTTTAAAATGTGTGGATAAAGAGGCCGCTGCGGAGCTTGGGCTCGAACCATGTGCTTTTGGGCGGCATGATTTGGCCGGCGTCGGCGATGTCCATGAGCTGGCCGACGGTGGTGGGGAACATGGAGAAGGCGACGGCGGCTTTGCCGGAATCCACAAGTTTTACCAGTTCGCCGGGGCCGCGGATGCCGCCGATGAAGTCCACGCGCTTGCTGGTGCGGGGGTCGTCAATGCCGAGGACGGGGGCAAGGAGGCGCTGCTGGAGGCCTTCCACGTCGAGGCGTGCGGAGGGGTCGGCGTCGGGGGCGGGTTGCCAGGAGAGGGCGTGCCATTTTCCGCCGAGATACATGCGGATGTCGCCGGGCTTGGTGGGGGTGTCGGAGGTGGTGGGGGTGAGGGTGAAGGCGCGGGCGACTTCGGCGAGAAATTGTTCGGGGGTGTGGCCGTTGAGGTCTTTCACGGCGCGGTTGTAGGGCATGATTTGGAGCTGGCTCGCGGGGAAGAGGACGGCGAGGAACCAATCGGAGTCGGGCGTGGACTGGCCTTTGGCGCGAAGCTCGAGGCCGACGCGGGCGGCGCTGGCGGTGCGGTGGTGCCCATCGGCGACGTAGGCGACGGGGAGTGTGGCGAATTCTTTCACGAGCACGGCGATGATGGCGGGATCGTGGATGGCCCAAACGGTGTGTTGGATGCCGTCGGGGGCGGTGAAGTCGTAGGTGGGGGTGTGGTTTTTCTGCTGCGCAATGACGGCGTCAATCTCCGCACGGTCACGGTAGGTGAGGAAGACGGGGCCGGTGTCTGCGCGCAGGGTGCCGATGAGGCGGGTGCGGTCGTCTTCTTTGTCCTGCTGGGTGCGCTCGTGCTTTTTGATGATGTCTTTGGCGAGGGGATTCTCGGCGCGTTCGTGGACGTAGTCGTCCACATGGCAGACGGCGGCGAGGCCGGCCTGGGTGTGTGCCCCCATGCGCTGCTGGTAAAGATAGAGGGTGGGAGCGGCTTCGCGGCGGAGTGCGCCGTTGGATTGAAGGCGGAGGAAATTATCGCGCGCGCGCAAATAGACGGCGTCGGAGTAAGGGTCGGTGCCGGGAGGGAGTTCGAGTTCGGCGCGGTCCACGCGGAGGAGGGTGTTCGGTTTCCCCTCGGCGAGAGCGCGGGCTTCGTCGGTGTTGAGGACATCGTAGGGCACGCAGGCGATGTCGGTGACTTGAGCAGGATCGGGCACGAGGCCCTGGAAAGCACGGATGCGGAGCATAAGGCCGCGCGTGGTAGCGGGCACGGGGCGCGCGGGCAAGTGCGATGCAGATTGAACTACGGGGCACACGGAGGCTTTCAGCGCATCTTTATGCCGCAGCGTGTAAATCAATCCGTCTTCAGTGCAGGCGGTGGCTGCGAGATCGGGGCGGTAAGTGGACGTGCTCCTTTTGCTGCGAGCGCGTTGTATTCCTCCGTCTGGCGTGTCCACTCGGCTGCCATCTCGCGGAGTTTTTCGGGCATTGTCTCGGCGAGGTTTTTGGTTTCGGAACGGTCGGTGCTCATATTGTAAAGCTCCCACGGACTCGTTTCGCCGGAGGCCACGATCTTCCAGTCGCCCATGCGCAGCGCGCGGTTGCGCTCGTGTTTCCACCACAACGAAGCGTGCGTGACTGCGCCGTCCTTTGCAAAAAGCGGGACGAGGCTAATGCCGGGCGCAGGTGGCAATGGGGGGCCATTCCACGAATCGGACGGCTTGGCTCCAGCGAGATCGAGAATCGTAGGCACGAAATCAATGATGTGCCCCGGAGTGGTGCGTAACTCGCCGTGCGCCTTGATGCCGCGCGGCCAGTGAACGATGAGCGGTGTGGAAATACCGCCTTCGTGAACCCAGATTTTATGACGGCGAAAAGGCGTATTCGCCATGCTCGACCAGCCCGGCCCGAGGCTCAGGAAAGTCGCCCCGGTGCCGCATACCGCGCTGGGGTCGTGTCCTTCGCCACGCGTCATCATCTCGGCGCTCGCTCCGTTATCGGAGAGGAAAAAGATGAGCGTGTTTTCCATCGCGCCCATCGCACGGAGTTGCTCAAGCACACGGCCGATTTCACGATCCATGCGATCCACCATTGCAGCATGGACCGCCATTTTCGCCGCCTGAAACTCACGCTGCGTCTCGCTCAATTCATTCCACGGACGCGGACGGTTCACTTCGTTGGGGCCGAGTCTTCCAATGGCTGCAGGGAAGTCATACGGCGGCCCGATCTCGCGTTCGATGGGAGAGAGGGCGCTGCCGCCGATTCCCATTGCGTGCATCCGCTTCCAGCGGTCCTCTCGCATCGCGTCCCAGCCGCGCAGATATTTGTCCTTGTAGCGTGCGATGTCCTCGGGCGGCGCTTGCAGCGGGAAGTGCGGCGCGGTGAAAGCGAGATAGCTGAAGAACGGCTGCGCGCTGTATTTCTCGGCGTGTTCGCGTAGGCATTTGATCGCGTGGTCGGCGAAAGCCGTGCTCGAATAATAGGCGGTGTCCTTCGCAACGGGCGGCAGCGGCATATCTTCCTCCGAGTGGTTGCGCGGACCAAAGTGCCGGTCGTAATCCTCGATGCGATACGAATGATCGAAACCGTTCTGCAACGGCTTGCCGTAAATATGCCACTTACCGGAATGATACGAACGATAGCCGAGCGGCCTCAGCATTTCCGACAGCAACCGCCCCCACGGCGGACGCGGGGCCAGTCCGCCACAGACCGCCTGTGCGTAGTAGCCGGTGAGAATTGCCGCGCGTGACGGCCAGCAGCGAGCCGTGTTGTAGAATTGCGTGAATCTTAATCCGTCCTTCGCGAGCGCATCGAGATTCGGCGTGGAAATCTCGCTGCCGTAGCAGCCGAGGTCCGAATAACCCAAATCATCCGAGAGGATGAGAAGCACGTTTGGTCTTGGCGTCTCTGCGGAGTGAATCGCTGCCAGCGAAGCCAGCAACAATGCGATGGTTGTGAAAAACGATCCTGCTTTCATATCCGCACTACTTGGCTGCTCCCTCGATTAGCACATTGCAGAACGTCAGCGCGGCAATGCCGTTGGTGCCGTTGATCAGCGTGTCCTGATTCCAAGTTATCTCCTTGAGATACGTGATTTTCGTCGCGGCGGATGGCTCCTTCAATTTCAGCGTGAGCACATTTCCAGCGACGCTGCCCGAGGCGACTTTGTCCTTTTCTCCATCGAGATAGAACTGCCCGACCAGCTTGTCATCCCACGCAACCGGTTGATCAAACTCCAGCGTGACCGTGTCCTTCGCGGCGAACGCAACCTTCTTCAAATTCGGCGGCGTGATGGATGCGGCTGGCTTTTTGCCGTAGTGATCGCGCTCAATGAGCGGCTGGATCATCCGTGCAAACTCCGCCCATCCGACGAGCGGAAAGTGGCAGCCGCCGGGCGGGCGAACGCCGAGCGTGGACATGATGCCCATGTTGGAAAAGAGCTGCGGTAGCGTGCGCTGTTTTTCGCGGAGCATATCGCCGGAGCCGTTGCGTCCGCCCATGCTGCATGAGTTTGGCCAGATTTGGAAAACGTAGTAGTTCTTCACGTTCGGGAAGTCCTGTTTCCAACCTGCGGCCATCTCGATGAAGAACTCGTGGTAGGTCTCCCATCCGTAGCCGCCAGTCGGGCCGTCGGAGCCTTGATCGTTTTCGCCCTGATGCCAGAGGATCGCGCGGATGCCGTGCGTCAATTTCGCCTGTTGCACGCGCCAGAGCATCCGTCCGTAGATCGTGGTGAGGTCGGTCGGATTCCCCGCGACGCGCTGGTGCTGGTCAATGCGCGTTCCGCCGACTGCGGCGTTGATCATGAAAATCGGAACCTTCTCGCTTTCGAGCAGACGCTTCGCGAGTTCCATGCCCCACCAGCCGAGTTCGGCCTTCTCGCCTTTCTGCGCTTTCCAGACTGGCAGGCACCACAGGTTGCCCGTGTTGTCCTTCGGGTTTTGCGAAGGGCGGCCATAGCTGCGAATCCACTCGTTCGTCTCCGGCGGCGATTTTTCGCCCGTGTCGGTGGCGAGCGCGTTCGATTGTCCGTCAATGATGTAGGCGTCGCCGCAGACGATGTCGTTCACCGTTTGCAGCACAGTTTCCTTGCCGCCGACCTTCGTGCCGAACTCCACTTTGTATTTGATCAAGCCCGGCTTGAGTTGCGTCGAGAGCGCGTAGGATTTGTCCGCAGCGGACTTGGCCGTCTCGGTCTTGATGAGTTTGTCGTTGGCGTAGAGCTTGAGGAAAACCGAGTCGGCTGCGTCGGTCAGCGTTCCATTGTAATAGAGCGTGCCCAGCCCCTTGTCGTCGCGTGCGTAAAACTGGCCGTCCTCGGGCTTCTCGTCCTTCGCAGGTGTGCGCGCGAGCCACGGGTCGCTCTTCGGCTCCGTCACCATGATGTCCACGCTGTGTGAAACTGGCGTGCCGCCGTTGCTGAGCGTCGCCGTCACCGTCAGCTTCCCGCTGTTCTGCGCGCGAGTGAGGATGAGCTTGCCGGGATTAACATCTGAAAACGCCCGGCCAGGCTGCAGAGCGGTCGCTGAGTTTTGCTCAATGCTTTTGCTCACCGCAAACGGTCCGGCATTCCATTCCGCGTTCAATTTTCGTATTCCGTTCGCCAGCATTTCCTTGGCATTCGTCACCTGCGGCACCACCTCGATTTTCGTCCGTCCATCCCAAGTCGCCGGAGCCTTCAGCGTGAAGACCGGATCGGGAATCGTCTCCTTGACCGAAATCGCAATGTCCTTCGTCTCCACCTTGTCCGCATAGACCGCCTTGCATTGCAGCGTCACCGCCTTGTCGCCCGTCACGCGGCCTGCATCGTAGGTGAACGCAAACCGATCCACCGCCACGATCTTCTCCTGCCCGTCGCTTTTCAAAATCCAATACACCTTCTGCGCGCCGCCCGCTTGCGCCGTGAACGACACGCTTTTTCCCTCATCCACTGTCGCCGTCGCAGGCGAAACCGCGAACACATTTCCCGATTTCACCACCGGCCCGACGAGGGTCTGCATCGCCTTTTGGTTTTCGTGCTGGAGCTTCACCCACTCGGCGGAGCGCGTCACTTTCGAGATGCGCACTTCGTCAATGTCGCCGATGAAATTGTAGTTGTTATACCAGCCGCCGATGTAGAGCCGCGCCGGAGTCTTGATCGCGAGCGGAGCGTTCGGTGTCTTCGAGGTGTTGCTGAGTTCGCCGTTCACGTAGATGCGCGAATCGCCCTGCTGATACGTGTGGACGATGTGGATCCATTCGTTCATCGGCAACCGGCCCTGGCTCGCCACGTCCGCGCCGGAGAAATAGCACTCCATTTTCACGTGCGGCGGACTCATGAAATGCATCACCACTTTGCCCTGTCCTTGCTCATTGCCCCAAGCGAGCGCCTGGCCGTTCGACTTCTCCGCACGAATCCACGCCTCGGTCGTGTGCGGCCCCGCGCCCACGGGATAGTTCTCGATTTTCTCGCCGCAAAAAATTCCCTGCTTGCCCGCGAGATGACGCGCCGCGCCGATCATCCCCGCAGTCGCCGTCGTGCCGACATCCTTAGTCTCCACCGAGCCCGCCTCGTCCGTCACCACATCGCCCATGTGAAACACGCTCAGGTAGCCGTTCGATTCATTGAACACTGCCTTGCCGTTCGACTCGCTCGAAGCGTCCGCCTTTCCCCACAACATGCGGATTTCCTGCCGCGCATTGCCTTCGATTTTCGGAACGCGCACCCAGATGCTCGCCTCGCCCTTCGCCGCATCCCACTGCTCGATTTGATACGCCAGCGGCGCACCCGATGCGTTGGTAAAACGAACATCCTCCCCGTTCGCCTTTGCCTTGGTGAAATCGAACCAGTCCTTGTTCAGGCGCACCAGCACCGGGAATTCCTCCACGCTAGAGCCTGCGGGAAGACTCGCTCCTTCCGGCGTCGTGAGGATGAACATCGAGCCCGACTGCTGCCAGCCCGCATAAGGTGAATCGCCCGGCTTTGCCTGAGCCACCGCGAACTGCGGCAGTAAAAGTGCGACGAGGGTGAGTAGTTTGAAGGTGCGTTGTTTCATAAAATCATTTCTGCGGAGCCAGCCAGCGCGCGGCATTTTCGATCACACGCAGCGGCTCGGCTTGTTTGAAAACGGGATAAGTCTCGTGGCCGGGACGGAAGTAGAACACGCGACCCTTGCCCACCTGCCAAGCGCATCCACTGCGGAAGTGCTCGCCCTTGTCCCAACGCTCCTCAAACACCACCGCATCCGGCTTCGGCACGTGGAACGGCTCGTCATACATCTCCGTCTGCTTCACGTCCCACTTCAGCGGCAGCCCGGCAGCGATGGGATGCTCCGGCAGCAGCGTCGTCATGTGACTCGGCGCACCATCGGCGCGGTATGCCGGGAAAATGCAGCCCGGCAGCGTCAGCTTCCACACATCGCCCTCGTGGACGAGCGAAGGCGTCAGCGGCGCATCGCGGCGCGGCACTTTACCGAGCGGGTTGTGGTTAAAATATTCAAACTTCGCCGTCGCGCGCTCCTCGGCGGGAATCTGCGCCAGCGCATCGTCCTTCGCCCGATCCTGCATCAGCCGCACAAACGGCCGCGACCAGTGCGCCGAGTGCAACGCCGCAAAGCCGAGTCGCCCGTCGCGCACCCGCGTCACCACGCGCTCCACATTTTCCGCCAGCACCGCCGGATTTCGCACATGCCCCCACCAAATCACCACATCCGCTTCATCGAGCGTCGCCTCATCCAGCCCCTGCGACGGCGAATTGATGGAAACACTCTTCACCACAAAACCGGGCAGCGTCGCGAGGTGCGCCGCGATGGTCTCGCCGAGAAACTTGTCGCCATAAGCCTGCTTCTGCTCCGGCTGCTGCTCATCCCAAACGAGCACACGAATCGAGCGCGGCTCCGCAGCGTGAAGCGCGGCAACCACCGAAAATAGTCCGGCGAAGAAGAAGGAATTTTTCATGAAGGAAAAGGAAGTGGTTACATACAATTCCGCAGTTGGGAAAACGATAGGCAGCCTTTGTAGATGAATAGCTGCGCTTCGTGGTTTTACTTCGTCGGACTCGCAGGATTCACGAGGATCTCGTCGAGCATCAAGTGACCGAGCACGCCGGAGGAATTGTGCCACGTTGGGAGTTGCCCGTTGTTCTTGCAGAAGATTTTTACATAGCGGCCCGCGCCGTTTGATTCGATGACGATTTCCTGAATGGAAGAACCATCGGCGCCTCTTGCGTCGGGAACTTTGAAAACCGACGCGCAAATGCATAGCCCATCGCACAAAATGCGGCGAGAGGTTTTCGAGCTTGCACTACGCGGGAAAAAACTAGCGCTTTTGAATCGAAGCGAGTTGCGCTGCCATCGCCTCGAAGACGAACGGCCAGTCATCGCGTTTTCGCTGCCTGAACAATTGCGCGGAGGGATACCAGGGGCAGTCCGGTCCCGACATCAGCCAGCGCCAGTCGGGCACGTGTGGTAGGGCAATCCACACCTGGGCGCCCATCGCCCCCGCGAGATGGGCGAGCGCGGTGTCACTGGTGATAACGAGATCGAGTTGCTCGATGATCGCCGCAGTGTCGAGAAAGGGCCGGAGCGTATCGGGTTCGCCCGGATCGGGAATCTCGATGGCGAAAGGTGCGGATTTCACCTGTTCGAGTGCCGGACCTTGCTGGAGCGCGATCCAGCGGATCCCGTCGAGTTTCCCCATCGGCGCGTATTCGCTCAACGAGATCGAGCGCAGCGCATCACGCTTGAAACGTGGATTTCCCTGCCAGCCGAGGCCCACCCGGAATCCCTCGCGCGAGCCGAGCCGCTCACGCCAAACATCGAGCAGCGACTCGGGGACTTTGAACTGCGGAGGGGGCAGACCGGGCATGGCCTCAGGTCGAGCGCGGAAGGACGACGCGCTTTTCGCCTTTCGTAAGAATGATTTGAACGCCCTTGCGCGTGATGTGACAGCCAAGTTTGCGGGCGGCATCTTCCTGCGCCACTTCCAGCCACAGCGCGATTGCTTTGCGGATGTTTGCGAGTGCTTCCTTGCGCGTCGTGCCCTGCGAGTGACAGCCCGGCAACGAAGGGCAGGAAACCGCAAAGCCTTCCTCTGTTTCAATGAGTTTAACGGGGTATTGCATAGCGCGAGTGTAGCGTATGCGTCACTTTCGGCGATTATAGAGTGCAGCGCATCACAGAAAGACTAGCTGCAATCCGTTAATGGTGGGCGCATCCTAGATGGGAACATCCTCAGCCCGCTCTCCACCGTTGAAGCAGTGTGAAGATGTTTCTGCTCAAAAAACTTTTGTCGAATCGCAAAAAACTTCTGCGCTGGATTTTGCAGTTCCCAATCAACTTGCTCAGCGTCCAGCTCAGAGATCATAGCAGCAACCTGCGCCTCCGTGGCGGGCTTCATTCGCGGGACATCTCTTGCCAGTTTCTCAGCAAGGCGGGGAATATCACCGAAATCAAAACCGAGCGTCCATTCCGTCATATCAACGCCTGTGAACGCCATCCAAAATAGTGCCCTTTCCGATTCGTGAGTTTCAGAAATCGCGTTCAGATTTGCGACATCCCCCTCGTGATTACGTAATTTGAAAAAAGTTACATAACGATCATTACCCTCCAAGAGTTTCCACCATTCTTTTGGCAGTGTGCCATGCTCGGTTTCGATTTTCTTTTTGAGCGTTTCGATGTGCGCTTTCGATGGCTGCAATGCCGCTCCGCGAGCTTCCATTAAACGAATGTGCTTATTTATTATTTCTCTTTTCCTATAAGCCCATTCAGGAAATCCACTTTTCCGCAGTTTTCGCATTGCTACTGCAACTTGATTCTTTTCGTCCGTATCGTCACCAAACAGTGAGTAATTTTCAAAGCCCAAGTAATCAACTTCGTATTCTGTTGTCTGAATTACTTCAGCCGCCTCGCCTGCGGTAATTTCTCCATGAAGAACATAGCCAAACTTAGTAAGCCATTCCAAAAGAGACGAGTGCGCCGGTTTGTTTCCATAAAGACTAATCAGCTCTGCCCTCGTGGAAATGGGATCAACACGTAGCTTTTCAAGTAACCTATCGGCCTCGATTTTCGTTATGCCTACGAATGGGATGCCGCCTGCGTCAACAATATCATCCGCTAGTCCTTTGGTCACAAGCGATGCGATTATTTCAGACGCCTCCCCTGATGAAATCTCTCCATGATTAACATAGCCACAATACTCCGTGAGTCGTTTTAAAAGAGACCAGTGCGGAGGGGTGTTTCCATAAAGACTGTGCATCTCTGCCTTCGTGGAAATAGGATCGTCTTGTAACTTTTCAATTAACAAAGCGGCCTCTTCTCTCGTAATGCCCACGTAAGGGATGCCGCCTTCATCAATAATATACTCCAGCATTCCTTTGGTCGGAAGCGATGCGATGAGTTTTTTGGCTTCTTCCTTCGTTGCGCCAGCCTCTAGCACGCCCCCAAGTTCAGCAATTCTCCTGATTTGAGCCTCTGTCGGAGCGAGAGTTTTCATTGCTCGCTACTATGTTTTTGTGAAAGCGCAGTCAATAAGCCCGCAATCACGCCGCCGCCGTCATCGGCACCACGTTCCCGCCAGCGGTGGGTGTGAGTTTCCAAAAGCGATCCGCATCGGTGGGCTTCACTAGCTCGCGATAGTTCGTGAAAAGTTGCTGTGGGTTGTCGTGCCCCATTTCCAAAGACGTGCGCGGGGCGTCGTGATGCTTGGCGACGTGGTAGCTGGCAAAGGAATGGCGCATGGCGTTCTTTGGCCAAGGCGTGATGCCTGCCACCGCACGGAGACGCGCCCAAGATGCCGCCCGCGCCTTGGGTGTAGCCGCCCCCGCCGTGGATGCGTAAGGCGTGAGCCAAGCGGCGAGATTTTCGCTCATGGTGACGATGCGACGAGCGCGGGTTTTCGCTTTTGCGGCTGTGACTTCAATGGTGCGCTCTGTGAGTGAAACTTCGCTCCAATCGAGTGCGGCCAATTCCGATGCACGCAAGCCCGCAAAAAGCCCGATGGCGACATAGGGAAGAAACGCCCCGCCCTCGAAAGTCTCCGCCGTGGTGAGCAACGCCGCCGTCTGCGCAATGGTGAGGATGCCGGGGGGCTTATCGTCGAGAGTGGCACGCTCCATCCGCGCCAAGGGATTGCTGGCGCAATGGCCGTGCTTCATGGCGAAGCCGAAAAGGTTGCCAAGGTCGCGGCGGTAGTTTTCGCGAGTGCGGAGTGCCCAAGACTGCGCGCCCATCCAATCGGAAATCTCCGCGTGAGAAATGGTGTGAATCTCCCGCCCGCCAAAAGTAGCGGCGAAATAACCAAGCACGCACTTTTGCACATAGATATAGCCAGCCCGCCGCCCCGCCTGCTCTTTCACGCGGAGGAAATCAGCAATCACCGCCGCCGCCGTCTTTGCCCCTGCTTCCGGCTTTGCATGGCGGATGAAATAATCCACCGCCTCCGTGAGTGTGCCCCCCACCTTGGCAAGCCGCTGCGCGCACTCCACCGCCTCGACACGGAGCTTTTGCGGCATGGCCATAGCCTCCGCACCATGATTCTTTCGCGTTGCCCGTAGCTGCTCCGCCTTTGTCTGCGCTTCGATGCGGCTTTTGAAAAAGAACCGCTCCCCCTTCCCCGCGATCCGCCCGTCCACCATGTAAGCCGTGGTGCCATTGGAATGGGTAGTTTTGCGGATTTGCGGCCAAGTTGCTCGTTTGTTCGTGCGGATGTTGGATTGTGTCTTCATGCGCAAAAGTTGGCAGTATGGCAAGATGATAAGAGATGGATACTAGGTCCGAGTCCTAGTGAGGCAAGCACCTCTCATACACCTACGTAAAATGAGATTTCACGAGCACGGGATAACACTCAGGGATAACACGTCCGCCGAAATTCACCCATGTTCTGGCGTGTCACTGATGTGCATTTCGAGCAGGTAAACGCACGAGCCGCGAAAACTTCATGAGCTCATCCGGCCGCAGAAAAAAGTTGCCGACGCTTGCTGCATGCACCGCACGATCACGGAAATCGAATTCTCGACGCCCGAAAAAGCACGGATTTGAAGCATCGAATGTTCACAGAAACACAAATGTTACTGTTTTTTTTATTGTTTGTGATTTCCTTGAGTTCATTCTTCGAAACAAGCCATGAGCAAAAAGAAATTGGACCCTCAGAAACCGCAGCAGGAGTGCCAGATTACACCTCCTGCGCCCAGCACGACGCCGCCGATGATCGGGGCCGCTGCTGAATCGGCCGCGCTTCCGAAGGACCAGCCACCGCAGGGGTTTCCGGTGGTCGGCATCGGCGCGTCCGCGGGCGGATTGGCGGCGTTCGAGGCGTTCTTCACCGGCCTGCCCGACGCCACCGATCCCGGCATGGCCTTCGTGCTCGTGCAGCACCTCGACCCGAATCACAAGAGCATCCTCACCGACCTCATTCGCCGCTACACGCGCCTGCCGGTCTTCGAAGTCGAGGATGGCATGGTCGTGCGGCCCAACTGCATCTACGTCATTTCACCGGGGCATAACATGGCGCTCCTCAACGGCGCGCTGCAATTGCTCGAACCGTCCGAGCCGCGCGACCAGCGTCTGCCCATCGATTTTTTCTTCCGCTCCCTCGCGCAGGAGCAGCGCGAGCGGGCCATCGGCATCGTCCTCTCGGGCACCGGCAGCGACGGCACCCAGGGGGTGCGCGCGATCAAGGGTGAGGGCGGCATGGTCATGGCGCAGAACCCGGCCTCGACCGAGTTTGATGGCATGCCGCGCAGCGCCATCGGCACCGGCCTCGTGGACTACGAACTGCCGCCGGCCGAGATGCCCGCGCAGCTCATCGCCTACGCCAAGCACGCGTTTGGCCGGCCCCCGCGTCCCGGCACCGTCCCGGCTCCCAAGGTCGAGAGCGCGCTGAAGAAAATCTTCATCCTGCTGCGCGCCCAGACCAGCCACGACTTTTCCCTCTACAAACCGAGCACCATCCACCGCCGCATCGAGCGCCGCATGGCCGTGCACCAGATCGAGGGGATCGACGGCTACGTCAAATATCTGCAACAGACTCCCGCCGAGGTGGTGGCGCTGTTTCGTGACATGCTCATCGGCGTCACCCATTTCTTCCGCGACCCTGAGGTGTTCCAGGTGCTGGAGGAAAAGGTCATCCCCGCGCTCTTTGCCGGTAAATCGCCCGGCGCGGTGATCCGCGTCTGGACCGCGGGCTGTTCCACGGGCGAGGAGGCCTACTCGCTCGCCATCCTGCTGGTCGAGCGCATGGAGGCGATCAAGGCCAGCTTCACGGTGCAACTGTTCGCCACGGACATCGACAGCCAGGCCATCGCCACCGCCCGCGCCGGCCGTTATCCGGCCAGCATCGCCGCCGATCTTTCGCCCGAACGCCTGGCGCGCTTCTTCGCCGCCGATGGCGGCGGCTATCGCATCCACAAAAGCATCCGCGACCTGCTGGTCTTCTCCGAGCAGGACGTCATCAAGGATCCGCCCTTTTCCAAGCTCGATCTGATCAGCTGCCGCAATCTGCTGATCTACCTGGGCGCGGAGCTGCAGAAGAAGCTCATCCCGCTTTTCCACTTCGCGCTGAAGCCGGACGGCTGGCTCTTCCTCGGCACCTCCGAAGGCGTGGGCGAACATGAGGCGCTCTTCCGCGTGCTCGATCGCAAGGCCAAGATCTTTCAGCGGAAGACGGAGCTGCCCGGCCAGTCGCGCGTTTCGTTCAACCGCTTTGCGTCACCCTCCGTTGTCATGGATACCACCGCCCAGCCCAACTCGCCCCGCAGCCCCTCCGAGTCTCCCGCCCAGGCCGGCCAGACGCTGCGCGAGATGACCGAGCGGACCCTGCTCGCCCAGGTCATCGCCGCCGGCGCGCTGGTGAATGCCCACGGCGACATCCTCTATCTGCACGGCCGCACCGGCATGTTTCTCGAGCCCAGCCCCGGCGAGGCGGGCATCAACAA
The DNA here is from genome assembly GCA_040376335.1 of Verrucomicrobiia bacterium. Classification (GTDB taxonomy): domain Bacteria; phylum Verrucomicrobiota; class Verrucomicrobiia; order Chthoniobacterales; family Chthoniobacteraceae; genus SXWH01. Next base: position 14,081 of record JBEIQV010000023.1, read on the forward strand.
CATCCTCAAGATGGCCCGCGAGGGATTGCGCCGCGAGCTCACCACCACGCTGCACAAGGCCGCCGCCACGAGGGAAACCTCTGCCAGCCCCGGCCTGCGCGTGAAGACGAACGGCCACTTCACCCTCGTCAATCTCACCATCCGTCCGGTGACCACCGGCCCCGGCGCGTCAACCGAGTCGCCGCTCTTTCTCGTCATTCTGGAAGAGGTGCCGGAGAGCCGGACGGCCAGTGATCCGGCATCCGCGGGCCCTGGACAGCCGGCCGACGCCGGGGTGGATGGGGATGCGCGTCTGGTCGCGCTCAGGGCGGAGTTGATCGCCAAGGAGGAATCCCTCCAGAGCACGATCGAGGAGCTGGAGAGCTCCGGTGAAGAGCTCAAGTCTTCCAGCGAAGAAATGCAGTCGGTCAACGAAGAGCTGCAATCCACCAACGAGGAATTGGAGACCTCCAAGGAGGAGTTGCAGTCGGTCAACGAGGAGCTGGCTACGGTCAACACCGAGTTGCAGACGAAGGTGTTCGACCTGTCGCGCGCCAACAATGACATGAACAACCTGCTCGCCGGCACCGGCATCGGCACGGTGTTCGTGGATTTTCAGTTGCGCATCCTGCGCTTCACCCCCGCGGCCGGCATCATCATCAACCTGATCCCCACCGATGTGGGACGGCCCGTGGCGCATGTCGTCACGAACCTGGCCGGCTACACGAGCCTCGTGGCGGATGTGCGGGCGGTGCTGGACACTCTGGCGCCCAAAGAGGTGGAGGTGCGTTCCCTCGCGGGCCGGCATTACACCCTGCGCATCCAGCCTTATCGCACGCTGGACAATGTGATCGAAGGCGCGGTCATCACTTTTTTGGATGTCACGGAAATGGTGAAGACGCGGGACGCGCTGCGCGCCGCCAATGAGTTGCTCCGGCTCGCCGTGGTGGTGCGCGATGCGCACGATGCCATCACCGTCGAGGATCTGGACGGACGCATCCTCGCTTGGAATCCGGGTTCCGTGCGGTTGTATGGCTGGAGCGAAGCCGAGGCGCTGGCGATGAACGTGCGCGACCGCATCCCGCCCGCGCAGCGGGAGCAGGAGATCGAGAAAATGAAACAGCTCAGCCGCGCGGAAATTCTGGAACCCTATCGCACCCAACGCCTGACCAAGTCGGGCAAGCTGGTGGAGATTTCGATTATCGCGACCGCCCTGCTCAACGAAACCGGGCAAATGTATGCCATCGCGACCACGGAACGGACGATCGGAAAAGACGCCAAATGAAACCAGAGAACAATCCACCAGACGCCGCCAGCCTGCGCTCGCGCGCCGAAGCCGCCTTCCTGAAAGCTGCGCCGTCACCGGAAAGTCTGGCGGCGCTCTCGCCTGAAGCCACCCAGCGGATGCTCCACGAACTGCGCGTGCACCAGATCGAGCTGGAGATGCAGAACGAGGAGCTGCGCCGGGCGCAGGGGGAGCTAGAAGACTCGCACGCGAGCTACTTCGACCTCTACGATCTCGCCCCGATCGGCTACTGCACGATCGATGAAAAAGGACTGATCCTTCAAACGAACCTGACCCTCGCCACCTTGCTGGGCGTGGCGCGAGGTGCGTTGGTCATGCGGCCTTTCTTCTACTTCATTTTCAAGGAAGACGAGGATATCTTCTACCTCCTGAAGAAACAGATCCTCGCGGCCCACTCGACGGGCGCGGATCCCGCCGCACCCTCCTGCTCGTGTGAACTGCGTTTAAAACGGGGCGACGGCACGCCCGTCTGGTGCAGCCTCGTGGTGACCGCGGCCACGGGCGAGAGCGGCAAGTCGGTTCTCCGGGTGGTGGTGAGCGACATCAGCGCAGGGAAACGTGCGGACGTCGCACTGGCCAAGGCCGAGGGCAGCCGCCTGGCCGTCTGGCAGTCCTCGCTCGACGCCATCATCACGATGGATGAACTGGGCAACATCACGGATTTCAACCCGGCGGCGGAGAAGATGTTTGGCTACCCGGCGGCAGACGTCGTCGGTCAGTCGCTGGCCGACAAGATCATCCCACCCGCCCTGCGCGAAGGCCATCGGCGCGGGATGGCGCACCTGTTCGCCACCGGACAGGGTCCGATCATGGGGCGGCGCATCGAGGTATCGGCCATGCGCTCAGGCGGGACGGAATTCCCCGTGGAGCTGACCATCGTCAGTGTGGCGGGAGCCGATCGTCCCTTGTTCCTCGGCACGATCCGCGACATCACCGAGCGCAAGCTGGCGGAGGAAGCGCTGCTCACCAGCGAAGCGAAATCCCGGGCCATCATTGAGGTGTCCCCGGTCGCCTTGGCGCTGAGCGACTCGGCTGGTTGCATCACCTTCCTCAATCCGGCTTTCACCGCGACCTTTGGCTATGCACTGACGGACATCCCCACGCTCGCCGACTGGTGGTCCAGGGCCTACCCGGACACCGCCTATCGGCAGGAGGTGGTGGAGCGGTGGCAGGCGGAACTCGGTCGGGTGGCAGAAACCGGAGCGGCGTTCGTGCCTTTGGAGGTCTCCATCCGCTGCAAGGATGGGACGGAGCGATTTGTAATGGCCAGCGCCGCCCCGCTTGGGGAAACCTTTGCCGGCATCCACCTCCTGGTGCTGCACGACATCACCGAACGCAAACAGCTCGAGCAGCAATCCCTCCGCTCCCAGCGCATGGAGAGCATCGGCACCCTCGCCGGGGGCATCGCGCACGATCTGAACAACATGCTCTCGCCGATCATGATGGCGCTCTCGATTCTCGAGTTGCGCTTTACCGACAAGGAAAGCACCGAACTGCTCTCGATCGTCTCGACCAGCGCCCACAAGGGCGCCGAGATGGTCCGCCAGATTCTCTCCTTTGCCCGCGGGGTCGAAGGCCGCCGCGTGGAACTGCAATTGCGGCACCTCATTCGCGAAGTGGAGAATCTGATCAGTGAGACGTTCCTCAAGAATATCCAGATCCGGACAAGCATCTCCAACAACCTCTGGACGATCATCGGCGATCCTACTCAATTGCACCAGGTGCTGGTCAATCTCTGCGTCAATGCCCGCGACGCCATGCCGGAAGGCGGCACGTTGACGCTCTCCGCGGAGAACGTCACCCTCGACGAACACTTTGCCGGGCTGAACATCGAGGCGCACCCCGGAGCCTATCTGCTGCTCAAAGTCGAGGACACCGGCACGGGTATTCCTGCGAAGCTGTTCGCACGGATCTTCGACCCATTTTTCACCACGAAGGAAGTCGGCAAAGGCACCGGGCTCGGACTTTCCACCACCCAGACCATCGTCAAGAGCCACGGCGGTTTTATCCGCGTCGAGTCGAAGCTGGGAGAGGGCTCGAAATTCAGTATTTATATCCCGGCCGAATCCGGCTTTGGCCCCGTAGCCGACCCCAAAGGCGCAGCGGAGGTCAAGCCCGCCCTGCCCCGCGGGCAGGGCGCATTGATTCTCGTGGTGGATGATGAAGCCGCGGTGCGACAGATCACGGAACAGACGCTGCAGTTCTTCGGCTACCGCGTGGCCCTCGCTACCAACGGGGTTGAAGCGGTCGCCACCTACACGCGAGAAAGCGGCGAAATCGCGGCCGTGCTTATGGATCTGAACATGCCGGTGATGGATGGCTTTGCGGCCATCCAAATCCTGCGCCAGCTGAACCCGCAGCTACCGATCATCGCCACCTCCGGACTCGCCGCGGAAAACCAAGTGAGCCGCGTGAACGGCCTCGGGATTACACACTTTCTGCACAAACCCTACACGGCCGAGCCCCTCTTGAAAATCCTGAAGGACGTCTTGGACGCCGCTTCGAAAAAGAAATGACACAAAACTGCAATAGGACGTGCATATTCAACGAGAGATCGCTTCGACCACCAGTGAGCCCCGCCGCCGGCCAGACCACCCACTCCCCGACGCCCGTCCCCCTTCTGAGCGTTTCCGGCGCGAGCGCGTCTGTGGCAAGACCCGCGCAAAGCCACGACGTCACAAGCAAGCATCCATAAGGGTTTGCGGGCTTTTTGATGAGGTAACACGGGTTCGCGTGTGACGTTTGAAAAATACTCTGGAATCAAGCAACCATGTGGGTTGTGACGTTGTTACGTTCTCACGCCTCATTTCGGCGGCGGGAGATAGCGCGCCCATGCGTCGGTGAAGCTTTCGGCTTTGTAGCCTTTCTTTGTTTTTTCATCGTCGCGGATCGTCGCCGATGCGATGCCAAAAGGACGGAGGGCGTGAAGTGAGGCGTAAAAACTCTTTAGGGAGACACGCTGGCCCAAATCCATCGATGTTCAGCCGTATCATCAATGTGCATTTCTTGGCGGACAATCGAGTTCACATCGCCCGCTTTCTTCCTCACTGTCTCCTGCTCACATAGCGCATTTTTCAAAAATAACATCCCGATGCACATACTGAAATCCATTCGTAAATCCGCCCTCGCGCTCGTCGTTTTCGCCTTTGCAGACATCTCTACGTTTTGCAGTGCAGGCGAGCTTTTTGACATCAAACCCGTCAGCGCGGAGCAAGTGGCGGAATACAAGCTCGATGCTGCTTTTTTCAAAAAGGCCACGCTGGTGCAGAACATCCTCATCGCCACTACAGAGAAAGTCTCGGACTTCACGCATCGCGAGGCGGCGTATCAGTTCGATATGGTGATGAAGAGCATCGCGCCCGATGTCGCACAGCGCATCCGCGACAAGAAAGTGCTCTGCGTGCTCGTGGCGCACAATGAACTTACCTCCGACGTGCCGATGTTTGCGTCGGACAAAACCGGCAAGGAACTCGATTTCTACAACTGGCGGCAGCGCGGCTTTCTCACTACGCGTGCCGGGCGGTCCGTGGTGCTTTTCGCGGAGGAGGACGTGATGGAATACGAGGGTGGGATGCAGATCGAGAGCATCCTCATCCACGAATTCGGCCACGTGATCCAGGGCGCGGGCTTTACGCCGGAACTCAATGCACGCGTGAAGGCGGCGTTCGAACACGCGAAGGAAAAAGGCATCTACAACGACGGCTACGCTGCGCAGAAGTTCCGCCGTGTGAAAAGCGAGACGCCTGTGAGCCTGCTCAATGCGCTCGCTAGTTCGTTTCCCGACGAGCCGCGTGATTTTCTCACAAAATGCCTCGATGGCGGCGACGTCCTCGTGAACGGCAAGCCCACGAATTCCAAAGTGGAAGTCACCAAGGACGACAAGGTTCTCATCGTTTTCGGCGGCCCCAAGCAATGCTACGCAGCCGTGAACTCCGGCGAGTATTGGGCCGAGAGCGTGCAGGACTGGTATGACACCAACCGCACGATGGATCACGATCACAACCACATCCACACCCGCGCCCAATTAAAAACTTACGACCCGGAGATTGCCGCCCTCTGCGCCGAGGTGCTCGGCGACAACGAGTGGCGCTTCATTTCCCCGCGCCTGCGCGCCGGAAAAGACCACCTCACCGGCTACGATCCCGCCACCGCGCCAAAGGTCGTGAAGCTCGAACACATAGACCTCGCCGCACAGGACTACTACGACAAGTATTGGAAGGATTTCTGGAAGCGCCTCCACGAAAAGCACGCCTCAAAAGCGTCCTCCAAAGCGCAGTAATAGGAATGGCTACCCGCGCGCTATTTGAGCTGCGCGAGAATGGGATTTGGATAGACGCCGAGAAGCAGGATGGCTCCGCCGAGGATGAGGATGGCGAGGCGGCTGAGCGGGGCGATGACGATGGGGGCGGTTTCGTTTGGCTGCTGCCAATACATGGCGGCGATGACGCGGATGTAGTAGTAGAAGCCCGCTGCGACGGCGATGATGGCGATGCCGATGAGTGTCCAGTGTCCGCTGGCGATGGCTGCTTTGAAGACGAGGAATTTCCCGATGAAGCCGACGGTGAGCGGGACTCCGGCGAGGCTGGCGATTGCAATCGTCATGGCGAATGCGAGGAATGGGGAGCGTTTGGCGAGGCCGTTGAAGTGGTGGAGTTCGTCGCCGCGCGAGTGGCGGGCTACGATGATGAGGATGAGGAAGCTGAGGAGCGTCATCAACAAGTAGCCTGCGAGGTAGAAGGAGACGGCTTCTTTCGCGAGAGCGGGCTGCACACTCATGGCGACGATGGCCATGAGGAGGTAGCCGGCGTGCGCGATGGAGGAGTAGGCGAAGAGGCGCTTGAGGTTGTCCTGCGTGAGCGCGGTGAGATTGCCGTAGAGCAGCGTGGCGGCGGCCATGATGGCGAGGAGCGCTGTGACTTTCCCGGCGACGGCGGGCACGGCGAGGAAGACATCGAGCACACGGACGAGGACGATGAAGCCGGCGGCTTTGCTGCCGACGCTGAGGAAGGCGGTGACGGGCGTGGGCGCGCCTTGGTAAACATCGGGCACCCAAAGCTGGAATGGTGCG
>JBEIQV010000268.1:0-4481 GCA_040376335.1 Verrucomicrobiia bacterium
CACCATCAAAGCAGTTCCGAAAATGAGAGACGAAGTGCCAAGATCCACCTCAGGTGCGATGAGCGCCACAAGTGCGCCCACGCCGAGCATCGGATATAGAAAACCGCTGCGAAATGATTTCGATATCGTCTCTTTGCGCGAATACCACCACGCGAGCGCGACCAGCACAGCGAGCTTCGCGATTTCGGAGGGCTGCAACGTCTGACCACCCAAACCAATCCAGCGACGTGAACCGTTGATTTTTTTTCCAATGCCGGGAACAAAACAACAAATGAGCAAAGCGGCGGCGATTATGTAGAGAATCCACCAGCGCTTCTCCATCCAGCGATAATCCACAATCGCCGCAATCACACACAGCACAGCGCCGACTCCCAGCCATGCGAGCTGGCGCTTGAGGTAGTATTGCGGGTCTCCGTGATTATCCTGCGCGTAGGCACCTGTGCTTGTGAGCATCACGATCCCGATGCCGATCAAGGCCGCAACGGCCACGACCATCACGAACACATTCAAAGATACGAATCGTTTTTGCATCGGTGCTGACGCGTGCTTGAAAGAACTAGCCTTTTTTGGTCGCCGGAATTTTCACCGACTGACCCGGCTGAAGTTTCTTCGGGTCCTTGATGTTGTTCAGCTTTACCAACTCCTCGTAAGAGCAGTTATTTTCACGAGCGATTTTGGCTATGGTGTCGCCTTTCTGAATGATGTGAGTTTTCGGTCCGCTTGAAGCTGCCGCTGGCGCTGCTGCTGGTGCTTTCACAACTGGTTTGCTCTCGGGTGCTGGTGCCGACTTCACAGACTTGCCCTCAGGAATCGTAAGAACCTGCCCCGTGCGAATGTCGTTCTCGCTTTTCAAGCTGTTCGTCGAAACCAACTCAGTTGGTGTCGTGCTGTATGCCACTGCGATTTTCGTAAGATTGTCTCCCGATTTCACGACGTAAGTTTTTCCCGCTGACGGAAGCGCAGGAGAGGTTTTCGAGGCATCGGACTGGTGCTGATCTGAAGCAGCACCAACTGCCGAGGCCGCACCTTTTGGATTCTGAACTGCGCTGTTAGCAGACGCAGTGTTCGTGTTTGCTGCGCGGCTGTCTTTGATTCGCGAAAAGGCGAAGACACCCACGATGGCGACAACGTGAAGCAGTAGCACGACTATGAAAGCACCGGAAAGTCGGCTGCTTCCTTCGTCATCTTCTTCATAGGTTGTTGGCATCGCGTTGCGCGTTGCGGTGAGGTTCAGCTTCTTCGTTCTCACGAAGAAGCGGCGGAGTTGTTGCAGTTGCTTTTTCATGGCTGGTTGTTTGTTGGTTGGAGTTGTTGGACGAGCTGGCGGAATTGATTTCCCCGGTCCGCATAATTGCGGAACATGTCGAAGGACGACGTGCCGGGGCTGAAGAGGACGATGTCGCCGCTGCGAGCATGCGAGCGGGCGACTTGGAGTGCGCGTTCGAGCGAACGCCCGACATTCACGCAGGAAACTTTGGGAGCCCAGAGACGCTCGATGCGCTCGGCCATCTCACCGAGCAAAACAGCGCAGCGGCATTTCTCCGTAACGAGGTCGGTGATACTGTCAAACTCGAATCCCTTGTCCTTGCCGCCTGCGATGAGGACGACCGGTCGCGTCTCGCCAGCGAGTGCTTTTTCGAGTGAGTCGAGGTTCGTCGCTTTCGAGTCGTTCACGTAGTCCACGCCTTCGAGCGTGCGGATGAGTTCGCAGCGATGCGGCAGCGGCTTGTAAGCACAGAGCGGTGCGTGCATCGCTTCGAATGAGAGACCGAGCGCGAGTCCGACGCCGAGCGAAGCCATCAGATTTTCCGCGTTATGTGAACCGCGAAGCTGCGTATCAGCCACAGCGAGCACAGGCTCGCCGTGGTGGTGAATGACACCATTGCGCAAATCAAAATCACCGCCGCGCACGTAGGCGCTGAACGTAATTCGTTGCGCTTTCAAAGACGGCAATTTGTCGCGGAAATTCACCACTGCCCAGTCATCACTCGTCTGGTTTTCAAAGATGCGCGCCTTAGCCGCGTAATAGGCATCCATGTCGGGATAACGATCCAGATGATCGGGAGCAAAACCCAGCCACACTGCAACGCGTGGGCGGAAGCTGCGGATTTCTTCGAGCTGGAAACTGCTGATCTCAACAGTCATCACATCGAGCGCACGCCCTTCGAGCGCCTTTGCGGAAAAAGACGGACCGATGTTGCCACACGCGACCGTCTTCATCCCGGCACCGCGCAGCATCGCTTCCACCAATTGTGTCGTAGTTGTCTTTCCGTTCGTCCCTGTGATTCCCACGACGGGCTTGCCGCAAAGTTTATCCGCGATTTCTAGCTCACCGATCAGATCGATTCCCTTCGCGCGGAAGTTTTTCACTAGTGGAACAGCCGGATCGATTCCCGGACTGAGAATGCCGAAGTCGTAAATAGTGCCATCGGTATTCGCGGACTCTCCGACGATGCAGGCGATCTCGCTCTCTCCAAACTTGCTGATTTTATCCGCCAGTTTTTCGGGCTCACCGCTGTCGAGCACCGTCACTCGTGCGCCAAGTTCGCGCATTAACTTCGCTGCGCTTTCACCGCTCTCGCCTGCACCGAGCACTGCAATATGGAGGTTGGCGACGTTCATCGAAGTTTGAGGGTTGCTAGCCCGAGCAGGGCGCAGATGAAGCTGACGATCCAAAAGCGCGTGACCACGGCAGTTTCCTTCCAGCCGCTAAGTTCAAAGTGGTGATGCAGCGGAGCCATTTTGAAAATGCGCCGGCCTTCTCCGAATTTCTTGCGCGTGTATTTGAAATAGAACCGCTGGATGAGCACTGACGCCGCCTCAACTACGAACACAAATCCAATGATGAGGAGCAGCAATTCCTGCTTCACGCAAATCGCCACGACTCCAATCGCGCCACCGATGGCAAGCGAGCCGGTGTCGCCCATGAACATTTTCGCCGGATGCGCATTGAACCACAGAAATCCAAGCGATGCTCCGGCTAGCGCCATACAGAATACTGTGAGTTCACCAGCCTGCGGATAAAATGGAACCTGAAGGTAATCAGCGATGACATGATTTCCAGCGATGTATGCGAGTGCTGCGTATGCGAGTGTGACGGTGAGCGTGCAGCCCGTGGCGAGACCATCCAGACCGTCCGTAAGATTCACGGCATTCGATGTGCCCATGATAATCCCGGAGAAAAATAGGAAGGTGAGCACCAGTCCCATGTTCGCGATGACCATCTTCTTATAGAAAGGCACAAATAGCGCGCTCGCTTGCTTATCGAGCGATGGATTGCTCAAGAAAAACCAAGTCACTCCGATGGCTATTGCGAGTTGAACGATGAGCTTCGTTCTCTCGCGAACGCCGACTGAGTTTTTCTTGGAAACTTTCAGGTAATCATCTGCGAAGCCGAGGCCGCCTGCGACAATCATGGCGCCGAGGACAAGCCACACGAATATGTTGTCAGGTCGCGCCCAGAGCAGTGTCGAAACCACTGTGGTGCCGAGCAAAAGGATGCCGCCCATCGTTGGCGTGCCTGCTTTTTTGCCGTGCAACTCATAGAGCTTGTTCACTTCGTCAGCGCTGCGGATGGGCTGACCGAGTTTGAGCGAAAGGAGTTTTCGAATCGTGAAATTTCCAAGCAACAACGAGAGCACGAAGGCCGTAAGCGCGGCGAGCACTGCGCGAAATGTGATGTAATTAAACACGTTGAACGCCTTCCAAAAGTCGTTCGAAGCGCCCTCGCTCAGAAGCTGTAGGTAATAAAGCATTACGCCACGCCTCCTTTCTCCATCGCTTGCACGATGCGCTCCATTTTCGCGGAGCGGCTTCCTTTTACCAAAACAATATCGCCCTCTATTGCCACGCCGCGCAGTGCAGCGACGGCCTCTTCCACATCGGCAACGTGAATCACTTCTCGAACGCCGCTCGTGCTTGCAGCCTCGGCGATCCACCGCGCTTCGTCGCCGACTGCGATGAGGCATGAAATGGAGTGCTGTCCTGCAGCTTCGCCGACACGACGGTGACCGCGCTCGGATTCGGTGCCAAGTTCGCCCATGCGACCAAGGACAGCAATGCGACGACCTTTGCCGGGCATTTGCGCGAGCGTGGCGAGACCCGCGACGACGCTGTCGGGATTCGCATTATAGCTGTCATCGAGAATGGTGAGGCCGCAGATCTGCTTTTGCTGAAGTCGACCTTTGCTGAGTTGTGGAGCACGAAGACCCGCTGCGCACTCATCGAGCGTGAGGCCAAATGAAAGCCCAGCAGCACATGCGAGCAGTGCATTCCGCACCATGTGCTCGCCGGGAACCGGGAGTTCCGCCTGCACACACTGCCCAGTGGCGTGCAGACGGAACTGAATCCCGGATGAAAGTGGTTTGAGGTCAGTCGCACGAACGTCACCGCTGCTGATTCCTGCGGTGACAACACGGGCACTGCACCGCTTGGCGATGCTGGGCGTAAAATCGTCATCGGCATTCAGCACGACGGTGCCA